>NZ_JBITPF010000072.1:0-74461 GCF_050468025.1 Neobacillus sp. NRS-1170
GGAGGCTCACCGGCACGCCCGTGGAAAGCGAGCGCCTGGAGCGGAAATCAACAGCCAAAGTTAACAGAGCCTTTATATTAAATAGAAAGCTTATCTTTATACTTTTTTAATTTATAAATAATAGTAGGCTGGCTGAGGCCTAAATATTCCGCCATTTCGTAGGTGGTGTTGCACTCTCTGTAAGCTTTTGATAATAACTCGATTTCTACTTCCTCCAGCACTTCTTTTAAATTCCTTTTTTCGATACTATCCTTCGCAAAAACCCATGTGGAATCCTTCATATTTTTCTTAAAGTCAAAAGGAAGATGTTCGGGCAAAATCATATCATCCTCAATCGTCAGGATCATCCGTTCCAGTAAATTCTCCATTTCCCGGACATTTCCCGGCCATTCATAATCAATTAACAAGTCATACGTGGATGCGTGCAATTTTTTAGACTCGTTGTACTTGGCATTCAGTAATTCCAGGTAATGCTTTAACAAAATCGTTATGTCATCTTTTCTTTCCTTTAACGAAGGAATGTGAATGGGAATGACATTTAATCGATAGTACAAGTCCAGTCTGAATTTGCCTTCGTCCACCATCCGTTTTAAGTTTTGATTCGTGGCCGTTATCAGCCGGAAATTGACCTGAATCTCTTTTTTTCCGCCAATGCGCATGAACTTTCTCTCTTGAAGGACTTTAAGTAATTTTACCTGCATGTTCAGCGGAAGCTCGCCAATTTCATCTAAAAAAAGAGTCCCTTGGTCTGCTTGCTCAATCAAGCCTTGTTTTCCTGCTTTTTGTGCTCCCGTAAAGGAACCTGGCTCATAGCCGAACATCTCCGATTCAAATAAAGATTCAGGGATGGTGCTGCAATTTACCTCAATAAAAGGTTCCTTATGACGATTGCTTTGGTCATGAATATAGTGGGCCAGCGTACTCTTCCCGACACCTGATTCTCCTAAAAATAAAATCGCAGCATCAGTTGCGGCTACCCGCTGGAGTGTTTTAAATATTTGCTGCATGCTGGTGCTTCTAAAAAGAATAGGCCGGTCACTGGCATC
The DNA here is from genome assembly GCF_050468025.1 of Neobacillus sp. NRS-1170. Lineage (NCBI taxonomy): Bacteria > Bacillati > Bacillota > Bacilli > Caryophanales > Bacillaceae > Neobacillus > Neobacillus sp. NRS-1170. Next base: position 1,047 of record NZ_JBITPF010000072.1, read on the forward strand.
TTTTTCGCGCAGCACCTCTACTTCTGTTTGAAACCCCGCAATTTTTGCCTCGAGCTGGCTGTATTGTTCCTGCAATTTGACAATCTCTGTTTGGTCCTGGCTGTAGCTGATGACTCTGATTAGGTACCCTTCCTGATCAAAAACAGGGTAACCCGCCGACATGACCACTTTTCCTGATTTGGTATGCTGCAGAATGCGGACAATTTTTTTCTCTTTTAACACAAGGGCATTAATCGAAGGGGAGAGAATTCCTTCTTTTTCCAAATCATAGACAGACCTTCCGATGTAGGACCCGGGTTCTAACCCATACATGACCCAATGCTCCGGATTGGAGCGCAAAATGATGCCCTTCTCATCGGTGACCGTAATGTTGTTGTTTGAGGTTTCAATGATCTTATCGAGCTCGAGTTTTACTTTTTCGTTCATTCAAAAAACCTCCTTGATTAAATTCTTAATCAAATCGGACAATTAATCAATAATTAAATTAATATTGATTAAAAATTAAATCAAATCTTTCCTGAAACAACGATTTTTCGGACCGAAAAAGTTGGCATGCTTTTTGCATTGTAAAATAGCAAAACTACTTTTTGGGGAAGGAAGTTTAGAACATGGAAAAATACATCAAGGAACTAGAAGAATTAGATAAAAAGCATTTTTTACATCCGACATCACCGATCCAGCAGCAACAGGCAGATGGCCCTGGCTTTATCTTTACAAAGGGTGAAGGTGTATTTTTGGAAGATATCAAAGGAAATAGGGTTATAGATGGCATGTCTTCTTTGTGGAATGTGAACATTGGGCATGGCCGGGATGAAATTGGAAAAGCAGCGATGGAACAAATGTCAAAATTAGCGTTTAACTCATGTTTTTCAACCTACAGTAATGAACCAGCCATCCGCTTGGCAGCGAAATTGGCAGAAATCGCACCGGGGGATTTAACGGCAACGTTTTTTACTTCAGGAGGTTCGGAATCGAATGATACGGCTTATAAGCTTGCCCGGCATTATTGGATATTAAAGGGGCAGCCGGAAAAGAAGAAAATCATCACAAGATCGAGATCCTACCACGGGGTGGCGATGGGGGCAACGAGCGCAACCGGTTTAAAGCCGTTTCGGGATTTTACGAATTCATTAGCACCTGATTTTTATTATGTAGATCATTTTTCAACGTCCGCATTACGCGAGTTAATCGAACAAGAAGGCGCTGACACAATTGCCGCTTTTGTTGCTGAACCAGTTCAGGGTGCCGGCGGCGTTCATATTGCACCTGAACACTATTTCAAAGAAGTCAGGGAGATTTGCGACCAATACGGAATATTATGGATTACGGATGAAGTCATAACAGGATTTGGGCGGACAGGCACCTATTTTGGAATTGAGCATTATGACGTTGCGCCTGATATGATGTGCTTTGCAAAAGGCGTAACAAGCGGCTATGCCCAGCTGGGAGGTGTGATGATTTCAGAAAAAATGCACCAGGATTTTAAAGAGCTCTCTACAGGCACGTTATTGCATGGGTACACCTACAGCGGCCATGCGATGGCTTGCAGTGTGGCTTTGAAAAATCTTGAAATCATGGAACGCGAAAATCTGATTGAAAATGCCAAGCAAATGGGTGTGGAAATGCTGGCAGGATTTAAGCAGCTGCAAAGCAAACATGGGATCATTGGAAACGTAAGAGCCCTTGGTCTGATGGGGGCAATTGAAATTGTGAAAGATCGGCAAACAAACGAACGTTTCGCCTCTCCGCTCGCTCCATTGATTGTTTCGGAAGCGGCTAAAAGAGGAGTGGTAGTCCGTGCCGTCGTTTTTGATGGCCAGGACACGATTGTATTTGCCCCGCCATTAATCATTAACCAAGAAGAAATGGAACAAATGATGAAGGTTTTATCAGAGACCATATTGGCAGTGGAAAACACCATTAAGCAGGGGATGAGGGGATGAAAAAGGATTTATATATTAATGGGAATTGGAAAGAAGCCAAAAAGTATACGTCATTGGTATCGCCCTATAGCGGAGAAGAAATTGCCCTTGTTCCGGCAGCAGATGAAGAGGAGGCAAATCAAGCTATAGAGGCTGCGTATCAAGCAAGAAGAACGATGGCGAAAATGCCGAGCCATCAGCGTGCCTTGATTTTAGAAAAGGCAGCAAGTTTGCTGGAGGAACGGGCACAGGAAGCTGCAGAGTTGATTGCGCTGGAGGCGGCTAAGCCTGTCACGACCGCAATGGGGGAGGTTCAGCGGACCATACAAACGTATAAATTTGCTGCTGAAGAAGCAAAAAGGATTTATGGTGAAACGCTTCCGCTTGATGCCGCGCCTGGCGGGGAAGGCCGTGTTGCCTATACGGTTCTGGAGCCGATTGGTGTGATTGGAGCGATTACCCCATTTAATTTTCCGATGAATCTAGTCGCCCATAAAGTAGGCCCTGCTTTGGCAGCTGGAAACACTGTCGTCCTGAAACCTGCGAATCAAACGCCGCTGTCAGCTTTTTTTATCGCGCAAATTTTTGCGGAAGCAGGATTGCCTGCTGGCGCTCTGAATGTAGTGACGGGAAGCGGTTCCTTGATTGGCGAAATGATTGTCAAAGATGAGAGGGTCAGCAAAATTTCCTTTACGGGGAGCCCTGCTGTAGGTATCGGCATCCGGAACAAAGCTGGATTAAAGCGGGTCACCTTGGAGCTTGGGTCCAACGCCGCTGTCATTATCGACAAAGGGGTAAATCTCGATAAGATCATCCCGCGCTGTGTCATGGGCGCCTATTCTTTCCAAGGTCAGGTCTGTATTTCTTTGCAGCGGATTTACGTGGTCGAAGAGCTTTATGAAGAGTTTGTCGCCCGATTTGTGGAAAGAGCGAAAAGCTTGAAAATCGGGAGTCCATTGGAGCCCTCAACCGATATTTCTGCTTTAATCAACCCGAAGGACGTAGAACGGACACTGTCCTGGATTGATGAAGCAGTACATCAAGGGGCCAGGGTGGCGCTTGGAGGTCAAGCAGAAGGCAATGTCCTGCTGCCTACAGTTCTCTTAGAGGCTGATCCATCACAAAAAGTGTCCTGCCAGGAAGTGTTTGCGCCGATTGTTCTGATTAATAAGGTGAAGGATGTAGATGAGGCGATTTCCTTGGTCAATGATTCCCGCTATGGCTTACAGGCAGGTATTTATACAGACAATATCCATACGGCGCTTGATGCGGCAGAAAATCTTCATGTCGGCGGAGTGCTGATCAATGATATCCCAACCTTCCGAGTTGATCATATGCCGTACGGCGGAGTAAAGGAAAGCGGAGTGGGCCGCGAAGGCGTGAGGTATGCCATTGAGGAAATGACGGAAAAGAAACTGGTTATATTTAATCGGAATTGATTATTTTATTGTGTCAGGCCGGGCGTTTAGCCTGGCCTTTTTCTACTTTTTAAAGACAAGTTGACTTGAAAACTGCATGAAAAGCAGTTTTTGGAATAGGATTGTAGGGGAAGGGTTGGCCAGAGTGGAGATTATTCTTAAAAGGTTGAAAAAAGGTGAACAATTAATGACAAATCTCACTGATTAAATTCTTATTTTGGTGTTTAATAGGTGTTGTTGTCGAATTTCAATGCGCTTCCGCTGACACTAAAGCTTGCAAAAATTCCCCAATTTAAGGCCTTTCTGTGAGCGAGCTCCCAAGGCTTTAAATTGGGAAATTTTCGCGGCGGTAGAATACCAATTTTTATCAATAAGGCTTGTCGACAGGGGTTTGTAACAATGCTATAATGAATTCGGTTACAATATTCATAAGTATGAAAATTTTCAACATTGGAGGGGATAGACATGGAACTTTTGAATGTATATCAGAATAATTATCTGATAGTTTTTGTGTTCCTATGTCTTGGGGTGTTGCTGCCGGTGGTGGCGTTATATTTAGGTAAGCTTCTGCGTCCGCATAAGCCTGATGATGCGAAGTATACCACATATGAGAGCGGTATTGAGCCATTTCACGATTCCCGTGTACAGTTCAATGTCCGCTATTATATTTTTGCCCTAATGTTTGTTATTTTTGATGTGGAGACGGTGTTTTTATATCCATGGGCGGTGGCCTATGATAAGTTAGGACTATTTGCATTAGTCGAGATGTTAATTTTCGTGGTTATGCTGGTAATTGGCTTAATCTACGCATGGAAAAAGAAGGTGCTAAAATGGATTTAAAATTGGACCTTTCACCAGAGGAAATGAAAGAGTTAGAACGTAATGTATTTTTCGCGACGCTGGAGCAAATTAAGGCATGGGCTCGAAGTAATTCTTTGTGGCCAATGACATTTGGTCTGGCTTGTTGTGCGATTGAGATGATGGGCGTGGGCGGCGCGAATTATGACTTGGACCGTTTTGGTTCCTTTTTCCGTACGTCGCCAAGACAGTCGGATTGCATGATTGTGTCTGGTACAGTGACGAAAAAAATGGCGCCGATTGTAAAGCGTTTATATGATCAAATGCCGGAGCCAAAGTGGGTTATTGCGATGGGGTCATGTGCAACTGCAGGCGGACCGTATATCAAGTCGTATTCCGTTGTTAAGGGAGTCGACCAAATCGTCCCTGTTGATGTGTATATTCCAGGCTGCCCGCCGAACCCAGCGGCATTAATTTATGGAATTAATAAATTAAAGGAAAAGATTCGCTATGAGGCGAAGACTGGGAAGAAGGTGATCTAACCGATGAGCGGGGAAAAGGATCTCGAGCAATTAAAGAAAGAGGCAGCTGAGAAAGCGAAGGCTGCGGCACTTGCGAAGCGTCAGGCGAAGGCAGGCGAAGCGGCGCCGAAACCAGCAGCCGAAGCGCCAAAGCCACCGGACGAAGAGGCACCGAAAGCAGCTGAACCGGTTCAAGCAGCAGTAACAGCTTCAACTGGCGGGAATGCCGATGATTTAGCGAAGAAAAAAGCAGCAGCGGCAGCGAAGGCGAAGGCGGCTGCACTAGCGAAGAAGAAGCGAGAAGGCATTGTGGATGAGCCAGCTGAACCGGTTAAAGAAGCACAAGCTCCGGCAGAAGTGACGGCCGCACCGCAGGGCTCATCGAACGAAGCTGATGATCTTGCAAAAAGAAAAGCAGAAGCCGTAGCAAAAGCCAAGGCAGCGGCAGCGGCGAAACGGAAAGCGATGGAGAAGGCAAGCGGCGAAGCCCAGGCGGCAACGGAAGCACCAGCTGCAGAAAGCGCGGCCGATGCAGGCGAAGACGACTTAGCAAAGAAAAAAGCAGCTGCGGTAGCGAAAGCCAAAGCGGCAGCAGCGGCGAAACGAAAAGCGATGGAGCTAGCCGGCGGCGAGGTCCCAGCGGCCGTATCGGGTGGCGATACAGGAGCGGACGCAACTGATGATGAAAAAGCCAAAGCAAAGGCGGCAGCAGCAGCGAAAGCCAAAGCAGCGGCAGCAGCCAAAGCGAAGGCAGCAGCGGCGGCAAAGGCGAAAGCGGCCGTATCGGGTGGCGATACAGGAGCGGACGCAACTGATGATGAAAAAGCGAAAGCCAAGGCAGCAGCTGTAGCGAAGGCCAAAGCAGCGGCGGCAGCCAAAGCGAAAGCTGCAGCGTCAGGGAAAGCGGGCGATACAGCGCCAGCCGCATCAGAGACCGAAGCACCTTCAGTCAATCAGCCATATTTAGATAAATATGTGAAGGTAATTATTGAAAATCTGGGTGCTGATGCTTTAGAAGATTCTTATATTAATAAACTATCCAAAGATGTTCCGACCCTTGTGGCAAAGCGTGATACATATTTTAAGCTGGCTCAATTTTTAAAATATAATGAGCTTCTCGGATTTGATTATCTCTCTGAGCTGCACGGAACGGATTTTGTGACGCATATGGAAGTATATGTTCACTTATTCTCATACAAAAATCGCCAATCGGTGGCGCTAAAAGTGAAGATAGACCGTGATGAACCAACAATTGAATCCTTGCAGCCGATTTGGGCAGGCGCCAACTGGCCTGAATGCGAGGCATATGACTTATTAGGAATTAAGTTTACCGGACACCCGGATTTGCATCGGATTTTGCTTGGAGAAGAATGGGTTGGCCATCCACTGCGTAAAGATTATGAACCGTATGATGTGGAGGTGTAGCGGGTGATCAGAACAGAAGAAATGCTATTAAACGTCGGTCCACAGCACCCGAGTACGCATGGAGTATTCCGGCTTGTAGTTAAAATCGATGGCGAGATCATTACGGAAGCAAAGCCTGTCATCGGTTACTTACACCGCGGTACAGAAAAATTGGCCGAGAATTTGCAATACACACAAATAATTCCTTATACCGACCGGATGGACTATTTGTCAGCGATGACGAATAACTATGTGATCTGTCATGCGGTCGAAACGATGATGGGGATCCAAGTTCCGGAGCGCGCCGACTTCCTTCGCGTCATGGCAATGGAATTGGGACGTATCGCCAGCCATCTTGTGGCATGGGGCACCTATCTGCTGGACCTTGGTGCGACGAGCCCGTTCATCTATGCATTCCGCGACCGTGAAATGATTATCAATATGCTCAATGAACTTTCAGGGGCGCGCTTGACCTTCAACTATATGCGTGTTGGCGGCGTAAAGTGGGATGCTCCGGAAGGCTGGGTGGAAAAAGTACGGGATTTTGTACCGTATATGCGCGAACAAGTAAAGGGTTATCATGATCTTGTTACTGGAAATGAAATCTTTTTAGACCGGGTAACGGGTGTAGGAACATACACGAAAGAGGACGCACTTAACTATTCCTTGAGCGGTCCAAACCTTCGCTGTACAGGCGTGAAGTGGGATCTCCGTAAAGATGAGCCATATTCCATTTATGACCGATTTGATTTTGACGTGGTGACCGAGGAAAGCGGCGACTGCCTGGCACGATATAAGGTGCGTATGGGCGAGGTTTCACAATCATTAAATATCCTTGAGCAGGCTTGTGAACAATTCCCTGCGGAAGGTGAAATTTTAGCAAAAGTACCGAAAATCATTAAGGCGCCTAAAGGTGAAGCGTTTGTCAGAATTGAATCACCACGCGGCGAAATTGGCTGTTATATCTCAAGCGACGGCAAAAAAGAACCGTATCGCCTGAAGTTTAGAAGACCATCATTCTATAATCTGCAAATTCTCCCGAAATTATTAGTAGGTGAAAATATTGCAAACCTGATTGCTATATTAGGGGCAGTTGATATTGTCCTTGGGGAGGTGGACGGTTAATGGTACAAGATCTACTCCATTCGAGTCCAGGTTTAGCCAACTTTGCAATCTTCTTTTTACTAGGGGTTGTCTTGCTGTTAGTCGTATTAGGCTTCGTAACATATGGGATTTTAGCCGAGCGGAAGGTCATGGGTTACATGCAGCTCCGCCACGGTCCAAACCAGCTTGGCGGTAACTGGGGCTTATTGCAGACCGTCGCTGACGTTTTGAAGCTTTTACTGAAAGAAGACATTATTCCGAAACTGGCAGACCGTCCGTTATTTATCCTGGCGCCAGTCATTGCCTTTGCCCCGTCCTTCATGGTACTGGCAACGATTCCGTTTACTGATAAGTTTCAATTTGCGGATATCGGGGTGGGCTTGCTTTATTATATTGCGGTTTCTGGTTTGACGACTTTTGGTGCCTTGCTTGGCGGTTGGGGCTCCAATAACAAATACGCCCTTTTAGGCGGCGCGCGGGCAGCGGCTCAGATGATTTCATATGAAATCCCGCTTGTTATGTCCGTTCTTGGTGTCATTCTTTTATCAGGAAGCTTAAATTTAAATGATATCGTCCATGCGCAAAAGGGCGGCTGGTTCATCCTGTTGCAGCCGATTGGCTTTATTGTGTTTTTTATTGCTTCGGTTGCCGAATTAAACCGGACGCCGTTTGACTTGCCGGAAGCGGAATCCGAGCTTGTCGCAGGATTTCACGTTGAATACTCCGGCTTCCGCTTTGCCTTCTTCATGCTGGCGGAGTATGTGTATCTATTTGCCATGTCGGCCCTGATTACAGTCATTTTCCTAGGAGGCTGGCTGCCGCCATTTGCGTTCCTTGGCTTTATTCCAGGTGCGGTATGGTTCTCACTTAAGTTCTGTGTGGTCATCTTTGTATACTTGTGGCTCCGCAGTACGCTGCCGCGTTTCCGCGTTGACCGTTTAATGGAGTTCGGCTGGAAAGTGCTGCTTCCAGTGGCGCTAGGAAACATCTTCCTGACAGCCTTGATTAAATCATTATTTTTCTAAAAAGAAATCATTAGATTGTGTTCGAAAGGTCGTATCGCCTAGCGATACACTGGCTGCAATAACAATTTTTAAAAGGTAAAAGGGGTGAAAAACGTGCTTGGAATAGCAAAAGGCTTGAAATATACCCTAAAACAATTATCGCGTGAAAAAGTCACTTATGACTATCCAAATAAGCCGCTTCCACTGCCGGACCGCTTCCGCGGGATTCAGAAGTTTTATCCGGAAAAGTGTATTGTGTGCAATCAATGTATGAACATTTGTCCGACTGAATGTATCAACCTGACAGGTAAAAAACATCCCGATCCGGCGAAAAAAGGGAAAATCATCGATACGTATGACATCAACTTCGAGATTTGCATCCTTTGTGACCTATGTACGGAGGTTTGCCCGACAGAAGCGATTATCATGACGAATAATTTCGAGCTCGCTGAATACAGTCGCGATATGTTATTTAAAAACCTCGAATGGTTGGATGAAAACGACGAAAACATACGGAAGGAGAATAAAGCATGACCTTCTCAGGCGAATTTCTCGCTTTTATGGGACTCGCACTTGTGGCGATCATCGGCGGCGTGCTTCTTTTGAACCTTACCAAAGTTGTTCATATGGTCGTTGCCCTCATCTTCACGTTCGTAGCTATTGCCGGAATTTATGTGCTGCTGTCCGCGGAATTTGTCGCAGCTGTGCAAATCTTAATTTATTCCGGTGCCATTACGATCATTATGCTGTTTGGCATCATGTTAACGAGGCATAACGATGAAAGTGAATCAAAAGCAGGCAAATGGAGAAAGTTCCTTTTGTTTTTAGGTATACTGGGCTTTGCTTTTGCCGTTTACCTTGGCATCTACAATTTCAATATTGATCAAGTTCCGACCACATTGCATGAAAACAACACAATGCAAATTGGTCAGGCACTGTACTCAAAACATATTATTCCATTTGAGTTAGTCTCTGTTTTACTTTTAGTTGCATTGGTTGGTTCCATTGTCTTGGCGAAAAAAGAGGATAAGGAGGCGGATAAGGAATGAGTTCAGTTCCCGCTTCAGCCTTCCTGGCACTAGCACTGATTTTATTTTGCATCGGCTTATACGGTGCATTGACAAAGAGAAACACGGTTATCGTTCTCATTTCGATCGAATTAATGCTGAACGCCGTGAATATTAACCTGGTAACCTTCAGCAAATACGGCATGGCGCCATCAATTACAGGCCAAATCTTTGCCCTGTTCGCGATTAGCGTTGCCGCGGCGGAGGCAGCGGTTGGTCTTGCGATCCTTATCGCACTATACCGCACTAAGAAAACCGTCAACATCGACGAAATGGACACAATGAAAAATTAAAAAAACCTTGGTGCCAGTCGCTTTCCCTCGAAGATGAGACAAAATTCGGGTGGTGACAGGCACGGATAGGAGAAAATGATGGAAAATGCATGGCTTATACCGCTTTTCCCGCTAATATCGTTTTTGATCCTTCTTCTATTCGGTAAGCGATTGAAGGAAGCGAGTGCGTATGTTGGGATTCTACTTACGCTGGCATCGCTTATTTATTCGATTTTAGTGTTATTTCAGCGCTTTTCAGAGCCAACCTACGTCACGAAGTTTGACTGGCTCACGATAGGAGATTTTCATATAACAGCGGGCTTTGAAGTGAATCAATTAAATGCATTAATGCTGTTTATCGTATCGCTCGTCAGTTTCTTGGTACATACCTATTCCAAAGGTTATATGCACGGGGACGAGCGCTTTCATGTATTTTATGCCTACCTGGGATTATTTACCTTTGCCATGCTTGGTCTGGTGATTTCGCCAAACCTGCTGCAAACGTATATCTTCTGGGAACTAGTAGGTGTCGGTTCCTTCCTATTAATCGGTTTCTATTTCTACAAAGAAGAAGCAAAGGCAGCCGCGAAAAAGGCGTTTATCATGACTCGTATCGGGGATGTTGGCCTATTTATCGGCATGGCGCTGCTCTTCTGGCAGACAAAAAGCTTTGAATACAGCGATATCTTTGCTGCGGTCGACGCTGGTCAGGTGTCAGGCACGATGATCACGTTGACGGCGATCCTGATTTTCATTGGGGCAGTTGGTAAATCGGGTCAGTTCCCGCTCCATACATGGCTTCCGGATGCGATGGAAGGTCCAACACCAGTTTCGGCGTTAATCCACGCAGCGACAATGGTTGCCGCCGGGGTATACTTGGTTGCATCACTTTTCCCATTGTTCTCAGCAAGCCATACCGCACTTATGACCGTTGCCGTCATCGGCGGCTTTACTGCAATTTTTGCAGCAAGCATTGGTCTTGTGCAAACTGATATTAAACGAGTACTTGCTTATTCAACTGTCAGCCAGCTTGGTTATATGATGCTCGCCCTTGGTTCTGCTGGTTATGTGGCTGGTGTGTTCCACCTGATGACGCACGCGTTCTTCAAGGCACTCTTGTTCTTGGCAGCTGGTTCTGTCATTCATGCGGTACACACACAAGATATTGAAGAAATGGGCGGGCTTTGGAAAAAGCTTAAGCTCACTGGACCATTATTTCTAATTGGAACACTGGCGATCAGCGGTGTGCCGTTATTATCCGGTTTCTTCAGTAAAGACGAAATTTTAGCAGCGGCCTGGGAAGGCGGACATCCGGTTCTTTTCGTCCTTGCTCTAGTCGCGGCATTCTTTACAGCATTCTATATGTTCCGCCTGTTCTTCATGGTATTCACTGGTGAAGCACGCGGCACTCAGAAAAATGTTCACGAGTCACCATCTGTGATGACATTCCCAATGATCATCCTTGGCGTTCTGGCTGTGGTTGCTGGTTATGTGAACACACCTTGGTTTGGAACCTTCCTTGGCGACTGGCTCGTTGATGGCAATGATGCACTTGCAAGCCACGGCCATCACGAAGGTCCAGTTTGGATTATGATTCTAGCAACCGTTGTTTCCTTACTCGGAATCTACCTTGCATGGTTAATTTACGGAAAACGTTCCGTTTCCCGCAATTGGCTGAGCGGAAGCGGCGATATGCTGCATACCGTTCTATTAAACAAATATTACGTCGACGAATTCTATCAACTGACAATTGTCACGATTACAAAAGGAATCAGCTACTTCCTGCGTTTCATCGATACCTTCCTTGTTGAAGGCATCGTCAAAGGAATCGCCGGCTTTGTCCAAGGACTTGGAGCAACAGGTTCAAAAATGCAGACCGGCCAAGTGCAGACGTACGGAGCAGTGGCGTTTATCGGATTAGCGTTACTTGCCGTCATCTATGCATTAACAGGGGGGTACTTACGATGAACTTACATGCTATTCTTTCAATCCTAGTATTCTCCCCTTTACTAGGTATCGCCGTTATAGCGTTCATGCCAAAAGATCAGGAAAAATCGATCAAGTTGGTAGGCTTTTTGGCCACCCTGCCGGCATTGTTGTTATCACTAGCGGCTTATGCTCACTATCTTGCCGGTAAACATTTGAGTGATTTCAGCGTGTCAGTGGAATGGATTCATTTCCGCGGCATGAATGTCGAAGCGCCATACTTCGCCGTAAACTACGAGCTAGCGTTAAGTGGCTTCCAGCTGCTGTTAGTCGTGCTTACAGCGGTAGTGGCAACGCTCGCGTCGATTGCGGCCCGTTATGTGAAAAAAGAATGGAAAGGCTTCTTCATGCTGTTCCTTCTATTAGAAGTAGGCATGCTTGGCGTGTTCACAGCGGAAAACTTAATTCTATTCTTCATTTTCTTCGAGGTTACACTCATTCCGACGTTCTTCTTAATCGGAAAATGGGGTTATTTTGAAAAAGAAAAAGCGGCCTACAGCTTCTTGATTTATAACGGTTTGGGCTCTGCGGTCCTTCTAATCGTGATCATGATTCTGTTTGCCAAAACAGGCACAACTAATATCAATATTTTAAAAGATATTCTGGCAGACCCAAGTGCACCGGTTTCTGGGGACTTAAAGCTTGGCCTCCTGATTGCCCTCTTGGTCGCTTTTGGAGTAAAATTACCGATTTTTCCATTGCACAGCTGGATGCTGCGTGTGCACGTACAGGCACCGCCGCCAGTCGTCATGATTCACTCTGGTATTCTTTTAAAAATTGGTGCGTACGGATTAATCCGTTTTGGAATGGGGCTATTCCCCGAGCAGTTTAATACTCTTGCGACGCTGATTGCGGTCCTTGGAGTGATTAACCTTCTCTACGGAGCGTTCCTTGCGTTCATTCAAACAGACTTTAAAATGGTTTTGGCTTACTCGTCAATTTCTCACATGGGAATCGTACTCATCGGACTTGCGGCAATGAATGAGGCTGGGGTTCAAGGAGCGATTTTCCAAGTGATTTCACACGGTTTGATTTCGGCCTTATTGTTCTTCTTAGTGGGTGTGTTATACGAACGCACCGATACATCTTTGATTGGAAATCTTGGCGGAATGGCGAAGGGAATGCCGGTAGCGGGGGGCTTCCTATTAGCAGGAGCAATGGCCTCACTTGGTCTTCCAGGTATGTCTGGCTTCGTCAGCGAATTCATGGCGTTCCTAGGGCTTTTCAAAGAAATGCCTTGGCTTGCGGCCGTTGGTACAATCGGCATCATTATGACGGCAGCGTACTTGCTTCGCGCTGTGCTTGGCATGACGTTTGGCAAGTCACACCGCGAATTTACCGGTGTTGTTGACCTGAAAGGCGTTGAATTCGTGCCAGTGGTCGTTCTTATGTTGTTAATCGTGTTAATCGGTGTTTACCCAAGTGTTCTAAGCTCACCGCTTCAAGCCACACTTGAGACTATCATGCCAGGGCTGGGAGGGTGATGAAGGATGAGTTTTGAGACATTGAGTCAGTTTAACTGGAGTGTCATGACGCCGGAGTTCATCATCCTTGGTGTTGCTGCACTTCTTACCATTATGGATTTATTTATGCCGAAGGGGCAGGATCGGCGCATCCTCGGCTGGATTGGCATTGCTGCGATCGCGGCGGCAATCGTTTCCGTTGCAGGCTTAGCGGGCGGTGCGGTTGTCTCAATTTTAGATGATACCTTCCGCCTTGATAGTTTTGCGATTGCCTTTAAATTGCTGCTCCTTGGCGGTGCAGGACTGGTTATGTTCCTTGCCGTCAGCTATGAAGCGAAGGATGGCATGGAAGAGTACCGCGGCGAGTTTTACTATCTGTTCTTAACAGCGCTGCTCGGTGCAATGTTCATGGCCTCCAGCGGTGATTTAATCACGTTATTTATCGGACTAGAATTGTTATCTGTTTCTTCTTATATTTTAGCTGGCATCCGCAAGCATAACCTGAAGTCGAACGAATCAGCGATGAAATACGTCATCAACGGCGGAATTTCCACTGCGATTACGTTGTTCGGGATGAGCTATGTGTACGGATTAACCGGATCTACAAATTTGCTGGCGATTGCGCAAAGCCTATCAGGTCTAACTGACGGCCAGCATGTTTACTTGCTTGGTTTATCATTTTTGATGATTTTCGTGGGTCTAGCGTTTAAATTGGCTGCAGCGCCGTTCCATATGTGGGCACCGGATGTCTACCAAGGTGCGCCGACACCGGTTACTGCGTTCCTAAGCGTTGTTTCCAAAACGGCTGGTTTTGTGATTGTCATCAGAATTCTGTTAACGGTATTTGGTGCTGCGACAACAAAGGGTCCAGGCTCCATGCCAATTTTGCTCGACATGCAGGATTATATCGCGTTTATCGCGGGAGCTACGATGATCATCGGTAACGTGGTGGCATTAAAGCAGTCGAACATTAAACGAATGTTTGCCTACTCCAGTATTGCCCATGCCGGTTATATCCTAGTGGCGTTAACGTCCTTATCGTCCAATATGTTCTATTCCATCTGGTTCTACCTGCTTGCTTACTTGTTCATGAACCTTGGAGCATTTGCGGTAATCCAGATTGTGACAGAAAAGACTGGCTCGGCTAAGATTACGGATTTTGCAGGCTTATACCGCCGTTCTCCAGGTTTGGCTGTTGTGATGGGGATCTTATTGATTTCCTTGGCAGGCTTCCCGGGAACCGCCGGCTTTATCGGCAAATTGAACATCTTTATCGGGGCGTTTGCAGGTACTCCGCATTATGTATTAGCGTCTATCATGATTGCGACAACAGTCGTGTCTTATTTCTACTATTTCGGCGTGATGACACAAATCTTCTTCCGCCCGTCAGCAAGTGAAGACAAGTTCAAGATTCCAGCAAGCATTCTTGTTGTCTTGATTGTCGCTGTCGTAGGAAGCGTGCTGTTCGGCGTTATGCCAAACATCGCATTAGATTTTATGAACAATAACTTAGACATCTTGGCTGATTTTTTTAGCTAAGGTTTAGGTGGTTAAATATAAGGGGTAATTTATTGAAAAAGAAGAGGTTGGGGAGCCTCTTCTTTTTTTGTGGCTGAAAGCCGTATGTTTATTTTTGTATAGGATCTGGGGTTTTATTTTCTTCCTTAAGCTCCGTCTCTGATTGTGACTGGTCCATTTCCTTGCCGAGCTTCCGCATTTCCTCCATGTTACGTGCCATCGACCCATTTTTTTCTTCCCTCAATGCCGAAGCATGCTCAATTTCTCTATCAGGGAGATAATTTCGATCATTGATATCAGAGGTATGCCTTTTTTCAGTCAAGACCAAGATTTTTCCTTCTTCTACGGAGTTTCCATAGTATTTTGCTTCATCGTCCGGAATTCCCAGCCCTACCAGTGCTCCGGCTATTCCACCAAGGCCAGCCCCTGTTAACGCCCCTATTAAGGTTGCTGCCAGCGGACCTGCCGCGATGATTGGGCCAACACCAGGGATAGCAAGTGCACCAACTCCTACTAATAAACCTGTTACACCGCCGACGGTGCCTCCTGTAATGGCTCCAGTGGCCGCCGCATCTTCAGCAGCTGCTCCTGTTTCATCTGTAACATGATTCACATGTTTAAGATTTTTCCCGATCACGGAGATTTCATCTTTACGGTATCCCTGCGCAATCAAATCCTCAACAGCTTCAATCGCTTCTTGTTCCGATGCGTAAACACCTGCAACCTTTTTTTCATGCCTGTCCATGTTTTGTTCCTCCTCTAAATTAATGTGTATATAGATTCTTAGAAAGAAGCTGCTGCTTTTGACATTATTTTGATAGATTTTCTTTAACTTTCCCATAAGATTCTTGTAATTTACCTTTTGCCTTATCCAGCTTGCCTTCTGCCACCTTGGAATGATCATCGGTTAATCTGCCCATTTGCTCCTTCGCTTCTCCTTTTACCTGATCAAAATTTCCTTTTATTTTATCTTTGTTCATATTGATAGCCTCCTAGAATTTTTTTGTCTCAATAGGTTCGCTTCTCCTAAGGGGAAATTATTAATCCTATAATTCTTCATCGAGTTTTTTCTCGACATTATTCAAGCCTTCTTTTATATTTTTTTTCGCATCATTGATCTTCCATTTGATGTCATTTTTCGTTCCAATGTCGAGCTGGTCCTTTTGCTCTCCGTCACTTATCCCATTATCTTGGTCCACGCCATCACCGCACCCGGCCAATCCACCAAAGGTAAATAAAGCAGCAAGTCCGCTCACTAATAATGTTTTATTCCGACTCATCCTTAACACTCCTTCGGTTAGTTTTGTCGTACACATCCTATGTTCCCGGTTAAAAATAAATCCAAACTTCATTTTTTTCAAAATAAAACCATTGGTCATTTTTTTACAGATTGATTGGAGCGCAAATCAATAACAGAGTTTAACACAAAAATGGTTTCATTTTTCCATAAAGGGTTATATATCTAGCAGCAAGACAAGTTCTAGCAAACTAAATGAGAGAAAAGGAGAGAGGTATATGAGACTGAATGACATCTTGGCAGGCTGGTACATATACACAGACCGGCTGCCCAACTTAATCTTGGCTCTACTAGTACTATTAATAGGATGGTTAATCGCCAAAAGCATCGGAAAAGCTGTGGAAGCGGCTTTAAAGAAAACAAGCTTTGATGATAAGTTTTTTTCAAACATAGGTAAAAGAAAATATCCATCTGAAATGATTGTCGGAAAAATTGTTTACTATCTGTTATTGGTTATTGTTTGGACCATCTTTTTCAATATATTGAGCCTAAGCTTTATTGCGGCACCGCTCGTTCAAATGCTATCGTCCATAACGGGGGCTATTCCAAACGTGCTGAAAGCGGCACTGATTTTACTGCTGGCCTGGGTGGTGGCGACCGTCATTCGCAAGCTTTTTATGAAAGGGGCTTCCATGGTCCATTTAGCACGCATGTTCGTACAATGGGGTATGGCAAAAGACGAAAATCATGCTGTGAGGAAAATAAATAGTATCGCTAAAGCTGTTTTCTACTTTGTGCTTTTATTATTCCTGCCTGGAGTGCTGGGAGCTTTAAATATGGAAGGGATTTCGGAGCCGGTCACAGGTATCCTTACTGGTTTACTTTCCTTTATACCTAAACTATTTGCAGCCGCTCTAATAGTCTTTGTCGGCTGGCTGATTGCAAAAATCGTCCGCGATATCCTGACAAACTTCTTAACGAGCATTGGGACGGAGAAGCTTAGTGATCGCTTTGGAATGAAAATGGAAGGGACAAGCCTTTCAAGTATTGTCGGAAATATCGCGTTTATCCTCATTTTAATACCGACCATCATCACTGCATTAGAGAAAATGGATCTTAAAGGAGTTTCCGGACCAGCTGTTGCGATGCTTCATAACGTCATAGCACTGGTTCCAAACATCGCTGTCGCGGTTTTCTTGATTCTAGCAGGGGTTTGGCTTGGAAAATGGGTCGAAAAATTAGTCGCACAAATGCTATGGCGATTACGGTTTGATAGTTTGTTTCATCAGATGGGGATAGGATCCTTAACTCCTGAACAATCAAAATACACGCTTTCGCAAATTGTTGGCTTGCTGGCAAAAATCGTGGTCGTTTTATTATGTACAGTGGAAGCCCTGCAAATTGTGGGATTAGAGTTCTTAGTTTCACTCGCCACAGGTGTGATTGCCTATTTACCAATGCTGTTTGCGGCACTAGTGATTCTGGGGATTGGTTTATATGTCGGAATTTTAGCCGAACGTCTCTTGCGAAATATTTTAAAGACGAGCTACTCTAGTACACTTGCCTCGGTAGCTAAATATGCTATTTTCACCATCACCATCTTTATGGCCTTGGATCAAATGGGTGTCGCCCATTCAATCGTCAATGCAGCCTTTATCCTTGTCCTAGGCGGATTAGCTTTAGCGTTTGGCCTGGCCTTCGGTCTCGGAGGGAAAGACTTTGCCTCCAAATCTTTACGTAAGCTCGACAATAAATTAGATGAGAATAATAGAATTTAAGCTGGTAACAATCCGAAATTTAATAGATTTCGGATTGTTATTTTTAAAAAAATAGGGGGTGATGACGCTTATGATGGTCATAAAGCTACTGGTAATTGCCCTTCTAATCGGATTAACGGGATTCTTTGTCGCTATCGAATTTGCCATCGTAAAAGTTCGTCCATCCAGAATTGATGAATTAATCCTGAAAGGGAAAAAGGGGGCGGTTTCAGCTAAAAGGGTCGTTACACATCTGGATGAATATTTATCGGCCTGCCAGCTGGGGATTACCGTTACGGCCCTTGGACTTGGGTGGCTGGGGGAACCCACAGTGGAAAAACTATTGCATCCATTGCTTCATGCGCTTCATCTGGACGACGCGTTTGCCGGTGTTTTATCAGTTACGATTGCATTCGCAGCCGTCACGTTTTTTCATGTTGTGGTAGGTGAATTAGCCCCTAAGTCCGTGGCGATTCAAAAAGCCGAGGCGATTGCGCTGCTATTCGCTGTACCAATCATCTGGTTTAACAAAATCATGTATCCATTTATTTGGTTGTTAAACAGCTCGGCACGGTTTCTTGTGGGTATCTTTGGCCTGAAACCTGCATCAGAGTATGAAGGTGCTCACTCTGAAGCAGAGCTTCGCTTGCTATTGTCGGAAAGCTATCAAAAGGGAGAAATCAATCAGAATGAATTTCAATATGTAAACAATATATTTGAGTTTGATGAAAGAATCGCCAAAGAAATCATGGTGCCTCGTAGGGAAATCAGCAGTGTACCAGTGGACGAACCACTGGGTAGGGTGTTCGACCTAGTGAGAGCGGAAAGATTTAGCCGCTATCCGGTAGTAGATGGGGATAAAGATAACATTTTGGGTATTCTTAACGTCAAAGCTTTGCTAACTGCCGGGAAAAAGGAGGAATGGCGGTTGGAACAGCTTGTGAAGCCCGCTATCCATGTGATTGAAACCATCCCTATTCATGACTTACTGGTAAAAATGCAAACAGAACGTTCTCATATGGCCATTCTCATCGATGAATACGGAGGGACTTCGGGGTTAGTGACCGTTGAAGATATTATGGAGGAAATCGTTGGTGAAGTGCGAGATGAATTTGATGCCGAGGAAGTGGCAGATATCCGAAAAATGAAGGATAATGAGTTTTTAATAGCCGGGAAAGTGTTAGTGGAAAACGTAAATAAATTACTGGGTACCAACCTATCTGATCCAGATATCGATACCATCGGCGGCTGGTTTCTTACGCAGAATCATGACGCTAAAGTTGGGGAAGCGGTGGAGGCAGGTGGATATGTGTTTACTGTCAGTGAGATGGAAGGGTATCAGATTTTGTATTTAAATGTAAAAAAGCATTAGAGGATGCGCTCTAATGCTTTTTTTATATTGTTTTTGTCTTTAATTTTGCCTCCATAATGCTGATATCATCTTTAAATTGGTCGATTATGGCCCGTTTATCACCGAATATGAATATCTGATCACCTTCGTGTATCTTCGTATCGTATAGTTTTCTCCTGATTTTCAAGTCTCCTCTTTTGATAAACAAGACAGCAATATCCATTTGATCGTACCCGTGAATAAATTGACCAAGCGTTTTCGAGACCAGACGAGATTCTTCATAGATTCGGAGATTTAGCAGATGATCTTGTTTATCTGTTAAAAATACATCACGCACAGGCATGTCGCCAAGTTCAATATTGTACACCAGCTTGCGGTTAAAGATTAAGGACAAAATCTTTTGCACCCATGCCAGTTTTAATACAATGAAAGTCAGCAAAACGCACCCGGCAACAGATAATACTTCTTTCATATTCAGTTCGTTCGTTAGAAAATTACTAATAGAAGAAATAATCACGGCAAGGGAGAAGGCCCCAAAGAGGATGAGGAAAGCGGCCAGTTTCCTGCGTATCGGATGGCCTAAAATCAATTCAGACTCCCCCGTGGTAAAGCCTGTCCCTGTCATCATCGAGATGACCTGAAACCTAGAGACCTCTACTTTAAGGCCAGTTAACTGAAATAAAATCACATGAATTTCGATGACCACTGTAATGATGATGAAATAGATGAATAAAAAGAATAAATTCATTTTTCCACCTCACAAAAAATGGGGCGGGGCAATTATGCCCCAACCACCATTTACTGCATTTTTTCATTAAAAAACTTCACGGAATACAAGGCACCCTCATCGACCATGTTATGATCTTCTAAATCATGCGGATGAGGGTTTCCACCCTTTTCAATCGGGAGATTTTCGCTTTTATGAAAGGGAGTTGGTTTGATTTTCCACTTTAATTCTCTAAGTTTGCTCTCGGCTTTGATTCTGTTTGGCTTAGAGGATAACCACACAGCAGCAGATGCCCCTAATCCTACAACGATGATAGATTTAATCGGTAACGTGGCTTTCATGATCATGCCTCCTTTGGTTATTTACCTTTTGAATACCCCATTTCTGGCATCCTGAAACATCCTTACTATGTTTTGTTTTTTCCAAAATTGGGAAACAAAATAGGAAAACATGTCACGGGAAGGAGAATCTATGGAAACCGATAACCGCCTTAAACAGTGGGAATGGCATCAATTTTCCGCAAACGACATCGATCAAATCAGACCGCTTATTAAAAAGGACGACGGTGAGTGGTTAAGGCAGCTGCTGAATAATCGAACAAATTGCCTCAGAATCAAAGTGGATGAGAGTGGCGGAAAAGTCGTCCAAGGCTCGCTTATTTATAAGCAGAACTTTGACGTGGAAGAGGACTATCATATCTTTCATTTTTATATTACGGCCAATCGCATGATAACGGTGGACCTTAAGTTTTCGGCCCTTAAACATATCAATTCTGATTCTCTTGTTAAACGAATTAATCGGACGGAAAATGCCGTAGATGGATTTTTATTTTTCCTCGGGGAACTGATGAATGAGATGTTAGTAGAAATCGATCAGTTTGAGGATGCGCTCAAAACATTGATTTGGAGCATTCGAAAAAGAAATGAAACGGGAATTCTCGAAAAAGTGTATGCACGCAGGCATGAACTATTAATTTGGAAAAGTCTATTGATCCCCATAAAGGAAGTAAGGATGGCCATAGAGGAAGCTAATTTTGAAGATACCTCCAATGGGGAGATCTTTACGCGTACTTGCAGGCGAATCGATCGGGCGATGGAGCTGCTCAACGAATATGAACATGAGGTCGATTCTATCATTAATCTAGAAGAAGTGATTTCCTCCCATCGGGGAAACGAGATTATGAAAACCCTAACGGTCATCACCATCATTTTCACTCCGATTATGGCGTATGGGGCATTATGGGGCATGAATTTTAAGTATATGCCGGAACTCGAGTGGAAGCACGGCTACCTCATTTCCATCATTATCATAATGGTCTCGACCGTCTTGCTTTATGGGTATTTGAAAGTCAAAGGCTGGACAGGAGATCTCTTAAAAGGAAGAAAAAGAGGTTCATTTTTTAAATAAATTTAGAAAAAAGGTTTTGAACGAAAAAAATGGTGGTACTACATGAACATAAGGTTACAACAAGTTAACCTTACAACAAAAACTGAAGGAGGAATTCAAGATGGACCGCAAAAATGATCAGAACATGAGCATGGAAGAACGAGGACGCAAAGGTGGACAAGCGACAGCCGAGAATCATGACAAAGATTTTTATCAAGAGATTGGTCGAAAAGGCGGGGAAGCAACCTCCGAGAACCATGACAAAGAATTTTATCAGGAGATTGGCAGAAAAGGCGGCGAGGCGACAGCCCAGAATCATGACAAGGAATTCTACCAAGAGATTGGTCGAAAAGGCGGAGAAGCGACCTCCGAGAATCATGATAAAGAATTCTATCAAGAAATTGGCCAGAAGGGCGGAGAATCGCGGAACTATCAGCGGGACAACGAATAAATTTATCGAAACAACGACAAATCAAGGGAAACGACCCAAAACACAGAGCTTGCACAATTTCGTGCAAGCTTCTTCCATGTACATTTATCTGGGACTATCGTTCTGGAACTTTTTGTAGATTTTTAATTTAGAATATTTTGGTATAATATCACAAAAGAAACAACTTTATAAAAATAACTAGGTTGGGGGTAATGAGGATGAAAGAACCTAATCCGCTTTTTGACTTCATTCAATCAAACCGGGAACTGCTTTTAAACGAATGGACAGAAAAACTGAATGATCTGGATGAACTGAAAGTAACGAATGTTATTTCAGAAAAGGTCTATCTGAATATATGTCATGAATATTTGAATATCTTAACTACATATTATCCGAATCATCAAGAAACGAGCAAAATCAGTGAGTTCTCGCAAAAATTGGTCCAACTAGGCTGGAATTTAGGATTTATCCTGGACATTTTAGCCGAATTTGGAAAAATCCTTTTCTTTCATATGACCAAGGGTGCTCCCGAAAAAGAGCAGGTTGAATTTGGCTGGGAGTATGATAAGTGGATCACTCCGATAAATAAAGAGGTGCTCAATCACTATGCTTCCTCCTGGCAAAAAACCGTGTCCTTGCAGAAAATCGCGCTTCAAGAGCTTTCCGCACCGCTAATCCCCATCTTTGATAATATTACTGTCATGCCGTTAGTAGGAACGATTGATACCGACCGCGCCAAACGGATTATGGAAAATTTACTGCAAGGGGTGGTCAAACATCGGGCCGAGGTAGTGCTAATCGATATAACGGGAGTGCCAGTGGTCGATACGATGGTCGCTCATCATATTATTCAGGCTTCCGAAGCGGTACGGCTGGTAGGGGCAAAATGCTTGATTGTAGGAATTCGTCCGGAGATTGCTCAAACCATCGTGAATTTAGGCATTAATCTCACTCAAGTCGTCACAAAAAACAGCCTGCAAAAAGGAATTGAAGCGGCATTGGAAATGACAAATCGAAAGATCATACCAACGGAGGAATAAAAATGGTTGCAAGAATACCCATTTTAAAATTATATAATTGCCTGCTTATTTCCATTCAGTGGGAGCTTGACGATCAAACGGCCTTACAATTTCAAGAAGACCTGCTAAATAAAATTCATGCCACAGACGCGAGCGGTGTCGTCATCGATTTAACGTCCGTCGATGTGATTGACTCATTTATTGCAAAAGTTCTTGGTGATGTCGTCAGCATGTCCAAACTGATGGGGGTAAAGGTTGTATTAACCGGAATCCAGCCCGCTGTAGCGATTACATTAGTGGAACTAGGAATACACCTTCAAGAGGTGCAAACCGCACTCGATTTAGAGAAGGGAATTGAAACACTACAACGGGAGTTGGGGGAGAAAGCATGGAGTGCGAATCCTGTGTAAAAATTATGACAGAATGGGATATCGTTGCAGCGAGGCAGATGGGAAGAAACACTGCCAAGGAGCTTGATTTTAGCATAGTCGATCAAGCAAGAATCACAACAGCCATTTCTGAGCTTGCCCGCAATATCTATTTATATGCCGGGCAAGGAGAGATTCGGATTGAACCCATTAATGAGATGGGGAAATGTGGACTTAAAGTAATCGCGGCAGATCGGGGTCCAGGAATTCAAGATATAAGAAGAGTGATGGAGGATGGATTTACCACATCCGGCGGCTTAGGGGCAGGATTGCCGGGGGTTAGACGATTGATGGATGATTTCGATCTTACCTCTGAGGTTGGGGTAGGTACGACCATCCAGGTCGTGAAATGGCTTCGCTAGGAGGATGATCAATCATGGATTTTAAAGCGATTTTAGAATCAAGTTATCGAGAAATACTGAACAGGTATCTTGAGGATTCATCCGAAACAGCTTTATATCAAGGACAAATGTTTAGCCGGAAATCGATTGAGCAATTCATATCCCCTGAGGAAATTATCGGCATTCATTGTAAGGTTTTGCATGAAATTTTTCCAGATATGCCAAAGGAGGTCTTATCTTCCTTTGATTTTCTCATTCAATTTATGATGGATTATGGCTTAGCCTACCAGGAGCATCAGAGCTTACGCGATAAACAGCTGGAAATAAAGTCTGAAATCCAAATCGCTGCCAGCATTCAAGAAACGCTCCTGGAAACGCCTATTCCTCAAAATGAAGATTTAGATATTGGGGCCATTAGTATCCCTGCCAAACAAATGAATGGAGATTATCATCGCTTTATCCAAGACGGAAATAGTATCGGGGTCGCCATTGCTGATGTAATTGGAAAAGGGATCCCAGCCGCTATGTGTATGTCGATGATCAAGTATGCCATGGATAGTTTGCCAAAGCCTAGAAAATATCCGCAGCAGGTGTTGGAAAACTTAAATCGCGTCGTCGAAAATAATGTCGATCCCAGTATGTTTATTACCATGTTTTATGGCGTCTACGATACGACAGAACAAACCTTTACCTATGCTTCTGCAGGACACGAACAGGGGTTTTATTATCAATACCGTGATGATTCCTTTGAGGATCTTGTGACAAAAGGTCTTGTGTTAGGGGTAGAACAGAACAGTACATATGAGCATTATGAAAAAAAAGTCGAACCCGGAGATATCATCGTCCTAGTATCAGATGGGGTGACCGAATCAAGGACCGAAGAGGGTTTTATTGAACGTTCCGTGATTACGAATTTAATCCGCCAGTATATGCATATGACCGCCCAAGAAATGGTAGAGGAAATCTATCGGTATATCGAGAAAATACAGAATTTTCAAATTAGAGATGATTTCACCCTGATTATTTTAAAAAGAAAGGTTTAACACTCGAATAATCGGGGTAAATAGCAACAACTATATATATTCCAAAGAGGTGATAATCTATGAATCTAGTTTTTGAAAAACATCACAGTAAGGAGAAAACCTTTGTTGCCCTTGGCGGAGAAATAGATGCCTTTACTGCGCCAAAGCTAAAAGAGGAATTACTGCCATTAGCCGGTGCAGAGAATCAATTCCTGATTATCAGCTTAAAGGACGTATCCTATATAGATAGTACTGGTTTAGGAGTATTTGTGGGTCTATTCAAACAAATAACTAAAAATAATGGAAAATTAAAGCTGGTGGAGCTGTCCGATCGCTTGGAACGACTCTTCCAAATAACAGGTTTAGATAACATCATCGATATTTCTACTAACTGAGGGGTGGGGGAAAATGGAACAACTAATGGATTATATTGAAATGAAAATACCGGCGAAGCCAGAGTACGTTGGCATCATCAGATTAACCACTTCGGGTATTGCCAGCCGGATGGGCTATGGATATGAAGAAATTGAGGATGTGAAAATAGCCATCAGTGAAGCCTGTACCAATGCCGTTCAGCATGCGTACAAACAGGATGAAGGCGGGGAAATTGTCATCGGCTTCGGCATTTATGAAAACAAATTAGAAATAGTCATCGCGGATAATGGCAAGAGTTTCAATTTTGAACAGACCAAGAGTCAGCTAGGTCCCTATGATGCCTCCAGTTCCATCGACCAACTTTCAGAGGGAGGGCTCGGTCTCTATTTGATGGAAACGCTCATGGATGAGGTCCGTGTATCCGTTCATTCCGGTGTAACGGTCTTCATGGCTAAGTACTTAAGTGGGGAGCGTGTAAATCATGACGCAACAACCAGCTCAGGTTACGAAGAGAACTAAAGAAGAAATCCATGCACTGATTCTGGAAGTGCAGCAAACAGAGAGCAACTCGGCCCAAACCCTATTAGTAGAAAATTACAAGGCCTTAGTGGCGAGCCTCGTACATAAGTATTCCAGAGGCGGAGGATTCCACGAAGACCTCATGCAAGTGGGAATGATTGGCTTATTAGCTGCGATCAGAAGATTTGATCCTGAGTTTGGAAAAACCTTTGAATCGTTTCTGATTCCGACCGTTATTGGAGAAATCAAGCGTTTCCTCAGAGACAAAACATGGAGTGTGCATGTCCCTAGAAGGATTAAAGAATTATGGACAAAAATAAAGCCGGTTGTGGACGAACTGACCAATAAGTATCAGCGTTCACCGAAAATAGCGGAAATTGCAGAGTATTTGGAGGCGACAGAGGAAGAAGTATTGGAAGCAATGGAAATGGGGAAAAGCTATCAAGCTATGTCCGTGGACCAGCCGATTGAAGCAAGCTCTGATGGCAGTACGGTTACAACTCTCGACATCATTGGCTCTCAAGATGAAGAATTTGAAAAAGTGGATCAGAAGCTGTTGCTTGAAAGCGTTCTTCATGTGCTATCAGAAAAAGAAAAAGACATCATTTATTGCACGTTTATCGCCAATAAAAGCCAGAGGGAAACAGGTGAGTTTTTAGGGATTTCACAGATGCATGTTTCGAGGCTGCAGCGAAGAGCGATTGAAAAATTGCGAAAGGCGCTTAATCGAGATGTCTATACTGGGGCAGCCAATGCTGGAACGTGAAGCAAATGAGCATATCCAGGCATTAGCGTATCAAATTCAAAAAAGGGGAAATTGGTGCAACGGCGATAGCTATTTTATGAAGGCAACGGAAGAGTACTTCATCTGCACCGTGGCAGACGGTCTAGGAAGCGGTGCGGCCGCCCATGCCTCGTCAAATGCCATTCGGGAAGTGGTGGAAAAGTATCATCATGAAGATGTGGACGCATTAATCGACTATTGTAATCAGGCCCTAAAGAATAAAAGAGGGGCAACCATATCAATTTTTAAAGTAAATTTTTCCCTTCAAACATTTTCTTATTGCTCAGTTGGGAACATTCGATTTGTTCTTTACTGCCCATCAGGACGATTTATTTATCCGCTCCCTGTCTTAGGATTTTTATCAGGCAAACCGCAAAATCATCGGAGTGAAACTTTTTCGTATGAGGGAGGCTCCACGTTTATCATTCATACAGATGGGTTGATGATCCCTTCAGTGAAACAATTGTTAAGCAGCTGCCGAACAATTGAAGACATGTCCAATCAACTGGAGCTGTATACCAACTCGCGCATGGATGACTTAACCTATGTTGTCGGGGAACTTTTGTAACGTATCTGACCACAGTTGGATGCGATTTTTTTTATACTAGGTTTGTAAAATGAGGTGATGATTTGTTAGAAAAAAAAGCCTTTCGTGCTGGGGCCGGGCTTTTGCTTGTGTTCTTAATTATTTTTGTAGGGATGAAAATCAATTTCGTGTTCCAGCCGGTCGTCATCTTAGTCCAAGCCCTCTTTTTCCCCTTTTTAATCGCAGGAGTGTTATATTACTTGTTTCGCCCAATTGTCTATTTTCTTCAGTCGAAGATGGTTCCGAGAGCGCTTTCGATCCTGCTGATTTATGTGCTGGCCATCATTATAATGAGTCTATTGGTTTATCTCGTCGGACCGATTTTGCAGCAGCAAACGAAAAGCTTAATCGATAATACACCAGCCTTCGTCGAGTTTGTCCACGAAAAAGTAAAGCCCCTGGGGCAGAGTAAATGGCTGGATCATTTACAGGAAAACGAGCAGAGTTCAGACACGTTAGCGAAAAATATATCTTCAGGTCTGTCTGTGATTGGGTCTAAAATAGTCGATTTGATTGGGATGATTGCCGGGATTGTGACGGTGTTTGTGACCGTCCCGTTCATTTTATATTACATGTTAAAAGAAGGGGAAAAGGCACCGAGACTGTTGCTCCGCTTATTGCCGCCGGGGCAGCAGGTAAATGGCCGGAGGATTTTAGCGGATTTAGACGAAGCACTCAGTTCCTATATTCAGGGACAAATTCTTGTTAGCTTTTGTGTCGGTGGAATGCTTTTTATCGGATACTCATTCATCGGCCTAGACTACTCTCTTCTGGTTGCCATCGTAGCGATGTTTACCAATGTAGTTCCGTTTCTCGGGCCGATCATGGCGATTATTCCAGCCCTGGTTATTGCCAGCCTCGATTCACCGATGATGATTATCAAAGTGCTGCTTGTGATGATTCTTGTCCAGCAAATTGAAGGTCATATTATTTCACCGCAGGTCATGGGAAGAAAGCTGGAGATTCATCCGCTCACGATTATCTCCCTGCTTCTCGCGGCCGGAAGTATCGGAGGTGTGCTCGCACTTATCTTAGCAGTGCCGGTGTATGCCGTCTTGAAGGTGGTTGCCCACCATGGCTATCGGTTGTGGAAGCTTCGAAAAGAGCAATCGATAGAGGAAAAAATCATTAATGGTAACAATGCTGAGCCACACAAAAAAGAAACTGCTTTTTGATAAGCAGTCTCTTTTGGGTTATTACGATTTATTTCTCATTGTTCTCATAAAGAAGCCGACTATGAAGACAAGAACAATCGCCCCTATCAATGCTGGAATGATATAAAAGTCGCCAACGACTGGACCCCAATCACCTAATATAAAGGAACCCAGCCATGCTCCGACAAATCCGGCAATGATATTACCAATGACACCTCCAGGTATATCACGTCCCATCAGCAGTCCTGCTAACCAGCCGATGATTCCTCCTATAATTAATGCCCAAATAAATCCCATGAAAATTCTCTCCTCTCGATTTTGGTTGTGAAGCTATAGTAATGAATACCCGGAAATTCTGTTCTTAAACCGTTCGATCATAAACAATGGAGTCAAACTTTTTCCTGAGTTTTGTATATTTCTCCATTAAAAGAAACTCTGTGTTTAATATTTCGTTATATTGTTTTAATTCGGCAGACAGTTTGTGGAATCGTCTCTTATTACGGTCATCCAAGCATTTGTCAATTTCCTTTGTTAATAAGCTGACTTTTACAATGATTTCTGTTTTTAGTTTTTGACTTGCTTTCATTAATTTTTCTTGTGCCGCATTTTCACAAGGGATTTTTAAAACCAATCCACATTTGCAGACCACTTTTTCTGAATCTCCCCAAATAAATTCGTCATTTCCGCACATTTTGCATACCAGTTCCTTCATATAATAGAGCCCTCCTATTTTATGAATAAAAAGTGAAGTATTTTTCAAATACCCGTTTGCTGGGTGAATGAAACTTTTATTTTTTTAGAATAATAGGTTTCAGTTTTTCAAAAGGGGTTATATATCTACTATACATTTCAACTTCAGCTGAAATGATAAAACACAATATCAGGAGGTATGATGATGAAACATGTAAGAGTAGTAGAAAACGGCTTAGAGGCAAAAAAGGCAATCGACCAATTTATGAGCGAAGGATTCACAAAGGAGGAAGTTTATTTATTGGCACATGACAAAGACCGCTCAGAGCACCTTTCTGAGGCAACCGATATCCAAGATATAGGGATTCAAGAGCAGGGTGTCTTTGATTCAATGGCCAATGTATTCCGTTCCCGCGGGGATAAGCTCCGAGCTAAAATGAGAGCTCTAAATTTATCAGATTTAGAAGCACAGCATCTTGAAAAAGAATTAGATGAAGGACGGGTTGTCGTTATTGCCACTGGAGTTGCTTAAGAAGAACATTGGATCGGAACAAAGGAGGCAGTTCCTTTGTTTCCGAACTTCCTAAAATACAAATGAAGGGAGAAAGGGAAAATGAAATATTCTGATATAAAATTAGGGGATTTATTAGGTGGAAGGATTCCTGCGAGACGTAAAAGGAAGGTGGATATTGGAATCAATGATTCATTTGATAATCCAATCATCCACAGGCAAATCCATGGAGAGAAAGTATATGTTCCATTAAATCTCGGCAAGTTGTGGAATCAACTTGATTACTAATAAAAGGTTTGTACCGTAGCATAGCATCGTTATGAGCTTATTTAACGGTGTTATGCTATAAATACAAAACGGGCTGTCCTACATTTCGAAAGAAAATTTTTCCATTTAGTCCTCCTGTGTGTTAGAATGTTTAAAGTGAATGAAGGAGGCGTACCAATGAATGATTTTGGGCAAATTGCGCTGGTCAGTATTATTTCTCATTTAGTGTTCATTGCGCTTTCGTGGTGGGCCTTGCAGGCGATCCGCCTTGAGAAGCTGCTGCGGCCAAACCATGTGTTTCAGGCGCGGTTACTGTACATATTATTAGCCATTTTCATTGGTTCATCTGTTAGTAACTTTTTCCTTGATTATCTCCAATGGTCCCAGCAGCTGCCGTTGATTTTACAATGAAAATGACAAATTGGTAAAAATTTAGGTCTTCGTACATGTTCCCATTTGTCCATATTTTGAGTACAATTCTCTTTGTGTGGAAAAAATATTATCAGTGATTTAATGTGAAAAAGTGAACTTGAAACTTTTCTACTTTGTTTCACGTATAAATATTGAAACTTGTCTAAAAGTGACGACATTTCCCAAGTATGCTCTGCTCTTCCTTGGAAACAATGGTAGTAAGGGGGAGACGAGAGATGAAGAGAAACAGTAAGATTCTTTTAGGCGTGGTTTCAATTTTATGTTTTATCCTGGTTGTGATAGGGAACCGAACAACTGAAGCAAACGGCGGCCTGGATTTTTTTAATAAAGAAAAAATGGACGACGGGAGAGCGTCAATTTTTCAAAACAGCGGCGGACAGGATTTAGCGAAAATCGGCTCTATTTTACAAGCCGAAGATATTTTGCTCAATGAATGGTCGTATTATGCACGAGAACATCTCGCAGGCCTGAAAAGTGAGAAGGAAGTTCAGGAATACGTAGAAAAGCTTCAGAAAAAGTTTCCCGAGTGGGAGTGGTCTGTGAAAAACACCAGTGAATATCGGGAAGTGACAGCAGTATCTCCAACATCTAAACACCACAACGAAATGCTTCAAATTATGGCAACCCACACAAAACAACCTATCGATGCGTATATAGTTTATAGAGTCAGCGGGAGAGATTGGAATAAGTTGTCAGAGGCTTTTTTCACTACCGGGCAATTCAAAAATAGGCTATCTGACATATTTCGAGGAAAACCTACAGTTTTCTCTTGTATGAAAGGCGTTTTCAGTGATAAGATTGATACGGCTTTACCTGAGGTAGCTAGCAGGTTAATGTCAGGATTTAATGCAAAAGAGATCGAAGCGTTAAAAGAGGAGAATTTCATGTCTGTTTCGGCATCATCGCCAATGTTTACAGGCTCCATAGATAATAAAGAAAATAACATGAATTTACAAATTGGCATACGCTCCGAAGGATTGGGCGCAGGAACTACCATCGTAGTTGGCACACCAATCATTACGATTGAATATTAATATAGAGAAAATGGACGCGGAGGGGAATACTCTTGGAAAAGATCATCGTCCGCGGCGGACAAAGGCTTAATGGAACGGTAAAAGTAGAAGGTGCAAAAAATGCCGTCCTGCCTGTTATCGCTGCAACATTATTAGCAAGTGATGGAAAAAGTGTAATTCGTGATGTACCTACACTCTCCGATGTATACACAATTAATGAAGTTTTACGCAACTTAAATGCTGAAGTGGTATTTGACAATAATACAGTTGTTGTTGATGCATCCAGAGAGTTAAAAGATGAGGCGCCATTCGAATACGTTCGTAAAATGCGCGCGTCTGTCCTTGTCATGGGATCTCTATTGGCACGTAATGGCCGGGCTCGTGTAGCTCTTCCAGGCGGTTGTGCCATCGGATCTCGTCCTATCGACCAGCACTTAAAGGGCTTTGAAGCCATGGGTGCAACAGTGAAGGTAGGGAATGGCTTTATCGAAGCGGAGGTAGACGGCCGCTTGAAAGGTGCCAAGATTTACTTGGATTTCCCAAGTGTTGGTGCAACGGAAAACATTATGATGGCGGCAACCCTGGCGGTTGGAACGACTATCATCGAAAACGTCGCAAAAGAACCAGAAATCGTTGATCTTGCAAACTTCCTGAACAAAATGGGTGCGCGGGTACGCGGCGCAGGTACAGGCACATTAAGGATTGAGGGTGTCGATGTATTATTCGGTGCCGACCATAACATTATTCCTGACCGGATTGAAGCAGGTACCTTCATGGTTGCCTCAGCGATTACGGGCGGAAATGTGTTGGTAAAGGGCGCAGTTCCGGAACATTTGTCTTCCTTAATTGCAAAGATGGAAGAAATGGGTGTAGAAATTCATGAGGAAGAGGATGGCGTTCGTGTTATCGGTCCTGATCGCTTGAAGGCCGTTGATATTAAAACGATGCCGCATCCTGGCTTCCCAACAGATATGCAATCGCAAATGATGGCTTTATTACTTCGTGCAGAAGGAACTTCGATGATTACAGAAACGGTGTTTGAGAATCGTTTTATGCACGTTGAAGAATTCCGCCGTATGAATGCTGATATTAAAATTGAAGGCCGTTCTGTTATTTTAAATGGCCCGTCAAATTTACAGGGTGCAGAAGTGTCAGCAACGGATTTAAGAGCTGCAGCTGCGTTGATTTTAACTGGTTTGGTTTCTGAAGGCGTGACACGTGTGACTGAGCTAAAGCACTTAGACCGCGGCTACGTGGATTTCCACGGCAAATTAGCTGGGTTAGGCGCAGACATCGAGCGCGTGAAAGAAATCGACGAGAACATCGTCGAAGTCGAGAAATACGTTTCAGATATGAATGCTTAAGTTTATTATATTAGTTTGAATTTGAGTTTGAGTTTGAGTTTAGTGGAAACCGAAGATTGGTATACGGTGGTCTGATATCCGACCAGCGTGGCAATCTTCGGTTTTTTATTTTGTTTGTGGTGTCAAAGGTGTCAGGCACCGCTCGTGGACATTTGTCATTCTATGGTGTCAGGCACCATCCGTGTACAATTGTTTTTCTGTGGTGTACACTATGCGAGAACGCCAAAAAAATCTGTAATAAATGCTTGTCCGCTTCCATATGTTTAAGTGAGATGCATTCCGGCAGTGTGTCCGGCTGCAAATTACAAACTGGAGGCACAATCATGATAAAAATCAAACCATTCATCGTACTAGCAGCATTCCTCATTGCCTTGACTCTAATTATCCCCGCTGTACTTGTATTACCCTTTTCAGATGAACATAAGGCAAGTGGAAAATTAGGCGAGAATCTATCCAAGCCCTCGGCAAAGGTCACGGATGTGACGTCCACATCTAAAGATCCTGCGGTGGAGGTATCGGTCTTTCGTTTTTCAAAGTCAAAGATTGAAAAGGTCCAATTAGAGGATTATCTCGTTGGGGTTGTTGCTGCTGAGATGCCTGCTGATTTCGAGGAGGAGGCGCTCAAGGCCCAGGCGCTGACAGCAAGGACCTATATCGTTCACAGATTAATAACAAAAGATACGCTCGGCGTCCCAAAAGGTGCTCAGGTTAATGACACTCAAAACCATCAAGTGTACATGAATGATGATGAGCAAAGAAATTCTTGGGGCAAGGACTATGACTGGAAGAAGAAAAAGGTTCTAGAGGCCGTCCGGACGACGAGCGGGCAAATTCTAACTTACGAAGGCAAGCCAATTGATGCGTTGTTTTTCTCCACCAGTAATGGCTATACGGAAAACTCTGAAGACTATTGGTCCGGCAGTATCCCTTATTTAAGAAGTGTTTCGAGTCCTTGGGATAAAAATTCGCCTAAATTTAATAGCCAAAAGGTAATGACGGTTCGGGAGTTTGAAGCGAAACTGGGGGTAAAGATTGGTTCAAGCGGGACGATTGGTAAAATTGTGGAACGGACTACAGGAAAACGGGTGGGCAAGGTCAATTTTAACGGCAAGGTCTTCAGCGGGAAAGAAATTCGCGACAAATTGGATTTAAGATCCTCCGATTTCGCCTGGGAGCGAAAGGGAAATAATATTGTCATCACCACGAAGGGATTCGGCCATGGCGTCGGGATGAGCCAGTACGGTGCGAACGGAATGGCGGAGGAAGGTTCGGATTATAAGGAGATTGTGAAGCATTACTACAAAGGTGTCGATATCACCTCAGCAGAAAACATGCTGGCGACGATTACGGCGCGGAAATAGATTTGAAGCCAGGCGTGCCTGGCTTTTTGTCTTTTTACTGGCGTATTCGGGAGATGTACTGCTCGAAATAGGGAAGTGACTAATAAAATGTTGAAAGTGACCGATAAGTTTTAATAAGTGACCAGCCATCTACGATTTACTTCCTACTCTATTAAATAAAACTAGACGAATGACTGCACCAAAAAAAATTTTCTCCATTTATGCATAAAAACTCCCTCAGTGTCGAAAAATAAGTTTTAAAAATTTTTTCTGACTAGTGTATATAATTCTACTTATCTGTTCAGAATGATTGCTGAGGTGATGAAAATGAGAGAGGAAGAAAACAAACGATCTTCTCAAAGTTCCAGTGCAAAACGCTTTTTTAAGAAGCGTTGGGTCTTTCCAGCCATCTATATCGCAAGTGCAGCAATCATTTTAACCGGAGTTCTTTGGTATCAAGCGAGCGGCAGTAAAACAGATAAGTATGACTACAAGTCTACTGATATCGCTGGTAAAAAGAACCAGGCGCCAGCAGTCGAGGTTAACAAAGCTTTAGAAAACTTCAAAATGCCGGTGGCAATGGAAAAAGCTCCAGTTATCAAAACGAAATTCTATGATTTCAATGCAAAACCAGAAGAACAGGAAGCAGCTTTAGTATATTACGATAACACCTATAACCAAAGCACAGGTGTCGACATTACCGTGAAAAATGGCGAAACGTTTGACGTTTTGGCATCACTAAGCGGAAAGGTTACTCGTGTTGAAGAGGATGCTGTTCTCGGTAACGTGATTGAAATCGAGCACGACAATGGGATTGTGACACAATATCAATCCTTAAAAGAGATTAAGGTCAAGGTTGGCGACGAAGTAAAACAAGGACAAGTTCTTGCCAAGGCTGGACAAAGCTTGTTCAATGAAAAAGCTGGAACGCATGTACATTTTGAAATTCGTAAAGATGGCGTGGCTGTAAACCCAACAAACTACTTTAACAAATCGTTGAGTGCTTTACAGGAAGACACACAATCGAACGATAGCACAGAGTCAGTGGAAATGCCAAAACAAAAGCAAGATGAACAAATGATTGACGATCCTGCTTCTGATGACACTCCTTCTGATAAAGAAGACCAATCTACTGATTCAAAAGACAAGAAAAACTCTTAATTTTGTAATAAAGGGGGAAGAGGGAACTCTCCTCTTTTTTTTGTTTATAAGGATAAAAATGCAACTTTTTGAAAAACTAACCTCTCGGAAGACTTTCTTCATGGAGGTAGTAACATGCCAGCAATTATTCGTTTGGGTTTACTCATTATTTCTTGGCTGACCATCATTTATCTACCAAAAGAATCAGTAAAAAAATATACACCGGTGGCCACTTTTTCGTCTTTACTGGTCTTGGTTCTAAGTATCTTATCATTTCGGTTTAAATGGTGGAGAGTCAGAGGCGGCGTATCTAAAAAAATCTTTAATGACTTTAGCTTTATTTTTGGTCCATATTTTGTCGGCACGATATGGATATTCCATTTGAGTTTCGGGAGATTTTGGCTATATTGTTTGATTAATCTTTTCATGGATACAATGCTCTTATATCCTCTCAATAAAATGTTTGAAAAATTAGGCATGTATAAATTAACCAGAATCACACCAGAGCAGCTATTATACACGACACTAAGCTTTGCACTCGCACTCTACGGATTTCAACTATTCATCTCAAAACCAAAATCCAGTGAATAAACTGGATTTTTTTCTCAGCGTTAGCATACGAACAGGTGTGTCCTCTAGTGGTGGACAAATGAGTAGAAATGTCTTTTTGTGGTGCCTGACACCATGTTAGAATGTAGTAAAAGGAGGGATTTTTTTGAAAAGATTAATGGGGGGCGTGCTCGCAGTATTGGTCGTTGCCTTAATTATCACTGGCTGCAGCAAGGAACCGACGCCTCAGGACAGATTCTCCGACTACATAGCTCTTTGGAATCAGCAAAGGTTTGATAAGATGTATGATTATCTTTCAAACGATGCAAAACAGAAAATCACAAAAGATGAATTCACAAGCCGCTATCAAAAAATCTACCAAGACCTTCAGATTAAAGACCTCAAGATTAGCTTCAAAAAACCAAAAGAGGATAAACAGGCCGATAAGGAGAAGGCCCAATATTCTTTTACCGCTAAAATGAGCAGTATTGCCGGACCTATTCAATTTACCCAGACAGCGAAGTTGCTGAAGGAAGATCGTAACGAAAACGAAAAAACGAACTGGTATGTAGACTGGAATACAGAGTATATTTTTCCAAAATTAAAGGAGGGCGATACGATTGGCCTGAACACGATTGCACCGAAGCGTGGGGAGATTCTTGACCGGAACGGCAACGGGCTTGCGGTGAACGGACAGGCGTATGAGGTGGGCGTAATTGCCGGGGAGGTAAATGAGCCGGTGATGGCGCAGCTTGCTCCTCTGTTGAAAATGACGCCAGAGCAGATCAATAAGGCTTTGAGTGCAAGCTGGGTGAAGCCCGGGTTGTTCGTACCGCTGAAATCTGTCTCAATGGATGACACGGAGCGGGTTGCCCAACTGGTTGCACTTGAGCCGGTCAAAACACGGAAAGTAGAGGCGAGGATTTATCCTTTTGGCCAGGCTGCCGCGCAACTAATTGGGTATGTCGGTCCGATTACGGCAGATGAACTGGATAAGAGAAAGGACAAAGGTTATACAAGTCGTGATGTAATCGGCAAGCGCGGGCTCGAGCAGGTGCTGGATGAGCGGTTGAAGGGCACGAGCGGCGTTAAAATTGTGATTAAAAAGAAGGCTGGCGGTAACGATACGGGCTCCGGATCAGAGGAAGTGCTTGCGGAAAAGCCTGTAGCGGACGGGAAGAATGTTAAGCTGACGATCGACGGCGGGATGCAGAAGGCGATCTTTGACGAGATGGGCGGAGAGGCTGGAGCAGCAGCAGCGATGAATCCGGTTAGCGGGGAGACGCTGGCACTTGTCAGCAGTCCGTCGTTTGACCCGAACCAAGCGGCGCTGGGGTTCTCAGCGGATGAGTGGAAGGCGCTGCAGGAAGATGCCAAAAAACCGCTGACGACACGGTTTAAGCAAGATTATGCACCTGGATCTGTTATGAAGGCTATCACCGCCTCTGTGGGGCTTGAGAGCGGGGCTATATCGCCAGGCGATACGGTGCCAATCCTCGGGAAGAAATGGCAAAAGGATGCCTCTTGGGGCGGCTATTTCGTGACACGGGTGCATGAGGGCAGCCCGATTAATTTGGAGAAGGCGTTCGTGTTTTCGGACAATATTTATTTCGCGCAGGCAGCGTTGAAGACGGGCAAGGACGCGTTTGCTAACGGGCTGAAGAAGTTTGGCTTTGAGGAAGAGCTGACGTATCCGTATCCGCTTGAAACCTCGAGAATTGGTGCTCTGGAAAGCGACATATCGCTAGCCGATACGGGCTACGGACAGGGGCAGATTCAAATGAGCATCGTCCATTTGCTTGCTTCATATACCCCATTTATGAATAACGGCAATATGATTAAGCCGATTCTATTGGACGAAGAGCAGCGGAGCCAGGTATGGCGTGAAGCGGTGGTCTCGAGTGAGCATGCAGGGATGGTCGCTGCTGATTTAAGGAAGGTTGTAGCCGATACAGGAGGTACGGGTCATGCTGCAGATATGGCTGACTATCCTTTGGCTGGAAAAACGGGCACGGCGGAGATCAAGCAGAAGCAAGGCGAAACCGGCACCGAAAACGGATGGTTCATCGCCTACAACACCAATTCTCCGAGCCTGATGGTAGCGATGATGGTCGAGGGAGTGCAGGGCCGAGGCGGTTCACAGGTACCGGTGAAAAAGGTGAAAAACATTTTTATGAAAATGAAGTGAGGTTACTAAACCAATCCGAGATTCGGGTTGGTTTTTTTTGACGCCGGTGCCGTTCAGTTCCAGTTCTAGTTTTAGTGAAACGATTATTATATCGGCGAAACTACTTTTGTGATTTTTTTCGGCTAGAGTTCAGACGGCTTATATTGATATTTTTCCAAGTCGATTACTCCATTCAAGCCTACTTCTACCCCTTCGGCTTCCAGCGACCACAATTGCTCCTGGTAGGATTCTTCGTCCTGCAGGGCGATTTGCCCTTTGGCATTGATGACACGGTGCCAGGGAAGGCGGTGTTTTTTACTCATGGAATGAAGGATGCGGACGACTTGGCGAGCTGCTCTTGGACTGCCGGCCAACACGGCGATTTGGCCATAGGTCATAACTTTTCCAGCAGGGATATTTCGAATGATTTCAATGACATTTTCAGTGAATAGAGTCACGGCATTATTCCTTTCTCAGGCTGCATAAGCTTATTATATAAGATTTGAAAAAATACTTATCCCCTGTCCTTTATAAATTTTATATGTTTTTATCATCGTGGTCGAAGTAGTCGAAGACGATAACAAAAAAAATGAGGGATTTTGGGGTAGAAAATTTGAGATTAACGACGTTTCTGACTACAAAATTGCCATTTTTGAATAATTTTTTGCTCGACAAATTTCTCAGGAAATAATGCTAACAA
This sequence comes from Neobacillus sp. NRS-1170, assembly GCF_050468025.1. NCBI lineage: Bacteria > Bacillati > Bacillota > Bacilli > Caryophanales > Bacillaceae > Neobacillus > Neobacillus sp. NRS-1170. The sequence continues at coordinate 38,813 of NZ_JBITPF010000072.1, forward strand.
TGATTGTATTTCCTGGAAAAACCTTTATAACAAGCGGTTTTAGGCGATACAACAGGATTGTCGAAAAAGTGGAAGGTGTCCTATTTATCAAAAAATTTCCGAAAAGCCTTGTCCCGATTCGGGATTTTGTGCATAAACCCGTATCCAAGCTAATAAACTGTTACAAACCTTTACAAAGAGAGTGTTTGAGGTGAAGAGTCGTTTGAAGTTAGCGGGAATTCAGCCGGGGACATGATTATTCATTGTATGATCAGAAGGTACATTACTTTCTGCCGCATGGTGCCACTCCAAAAAAATGAGTGTCCACCTCAGATGAACAAAATGGCGAAAATGTCTTTTTATGGTGCCTGACACCACAAAAAACAATCCATTCCATGCGGAAGCAGAATTGGTCGAAGTGATAAGCGGGTCTCATTTCACACTACTCACATCCAATTTAGGGAGGGCGAGAGTGTGCACGATTACATCAAAGAGAGAACTATCAAGATTGGAAAGTATATCGTGGAGACGAGGAAAACGGTTCGCGTGATTGCGAAGGAGTTTGGCGTATCCAAAAGTACAGTCCATAAGGATTTGACAGAGAGACTACCTGAAATTAATCCAGAGCTGGCAAACGAAGTAAAGGAAATATTAGATTATCATAAATCGATTCGTCATCTCAGGGGCGGCGAGGCGACAAAAATGAAGTATCAAAAAGAAGAAAAGGAAGGAGAGGCTGTTAAGTAAGCCATGATCCTTTTCGAAAATAGCTAATTTCTTGATGTTTGAACCTCGTTTCAAACATCACTTTTGTTTTAAAGGAGATTAAATTTTCTATCGAGATTTTCACAAGAAACGCACGTATTTCAAGGTGTTCTCTTGTATTCTTCTCATAGCTGTAATACTTCTGCAAAATTCTACGTTATTTTTTTATATTGTTATGGAAATTGTAATGAATATGATACAATAGACAATTAGGAAAAGAATGTGGAATTCCGCTCTGAGGAGGAAAGAAAAGAGAATGTTTGCAAGGGATATTGGGATTGATTTAGGAACGGCTAACGTGCTGATTCACGTAAAAGGCCGTGGAATCGTATTAAACGAGCCTTCTGTCGTTGCCATTGACAAAAATACAAACAAGGTGCTTGCCGTCGGTGAAGAAGCCCGCCGCATGGTCGGACGTACACCAGGAAATATTGTCGCGATTCGCCCGCTAAAGGATGGCGTTATCGCTGATTTTGACGTAACAGAAGCAATGTTAAAACATTTTATAAATAAACTTAACGTAAAAGGGTTTTTATCCAAGCCGCGCATCTTGATTTGCTGCCCGACGAACATAACAAGCGTTGAGCAAAAAGCGATCCGTGAAGCTGCCGAAAAGAGCGGCGGGAAAAAGGTCTATCTTGAAGAGGAGCCAAAGGTAGCGGCGATTGGCGCAGGCATGGACATCTTCCAGCCAAGCGGCAATATGGTAGTGGACATCGGGGGAGGAACGACAGATGTTGCAGTGCTTTCAATGGGCGATATCGTGACTTCTTCCTCCATCAAAATGGCCGGCGACAAGTTCGATATGGAAATCCTCAACTACATCAAGCGCGAGTACAAGCTGTTGATTGGTGAGCGTACATCTGAAAATATTAAAATCAACATCGGTACTGTATTCCCAGGTTCACGCTCGGAAGAAATGGAAATTCGCGGCCGTGACATGGTGAGCGGTCTGCCTCGTACGATTACCGTTCGTTCCGAAGAAATCGAAGCCTCACTGCGCGAATCCGTGGCCGTTATCGTTCAGGCTGCCAAAAGTGTCCTTGAGCGCACACCGCCAGAGCTTTCTGCCGACATCATTGACCGCGGCGTCATTCTGACCGGCGGAGGAGCATTGCTGCACGGCATCGATATGCTGCTTGCGGATGAACTGAAGGTTCCCGTTCTTGTGGCAGAAAATCCAATGGACTGCGTTGCAATCGGAACAGGCATCATGCTTGATAACATCGATCGGATTTCAAACCGGAAGTTTGGATAATTGGTATTTTTTTCTGAATTAGGTTGTATGACATCTAACCACAAAAAGTCTAATGTAGCAGGCAAGGACAAGCCTCATTCATTGGACTTTTTTATTTTGCAAAAAAATTCCCCATATTTCGCGGTTTTTTAACATGAATTGACTTTTTTCTGTAAAAAGTTAATGTGTAATGATGAATAATTTTTTATAATAGAATAAATGTGACATAATATGTATTAACTCACTGATTCCGAAGGCAACTTCTGAATTCGGTTAAAGGGGAAATAAAGCATGTCTGTTAATAATCTAAACCAACATCAAGTGCGAACGAGAGAAGAATATAAAAAAGCAGTTCAAAAAGTAAAGGAAGAAAAGGCAGAAGTGAAACCGCAGAAAACACAAGCTGCAGCCCAAAATGGAAAGGAACGGGTCAGGATCCGTTTGATTCCGATTTGGCTACGTTTAGTTTTGTTGGTCGTTTTCGTCTTTATCAGCCTAATGGCTGGAGCTGTCGTCGGCTACGGAGTACTTGGAGGCGGGAAGGCCGCAGATGTTTTTAAAGAATCCACTTGGACACATATTCGCGATTTAATTGATAAAAAATAAATGGAAGGAAGGGAGCTAATTCCCTTCCTTTTTGTGTACCTTAAGTATAGAATAGGAAATAAATACGAGATACTAGTAGGAGGTACTAATTCGATGCTTGATATCGATCAAATTAAAGAAATTATCCCGCACAGATACCCATTTTTATTGGTTGACCGCATTTTAGAAGTGGAAGAAGGCGTTCGTGCGGTAGGCATTAAAAATGTTTCCGCCAATGAAGAATTTTTTAATGGCCATTTTCCCGATTATCCAGTAATGCCTGGTGTATTAATCGTCGAAGCACTTGCACAGGTTGGTGCAGTGGCCATGTTGAAAAAAGAAGAAAACCGCGGCCGGTTAGCCTTTTTTGCGGGAATAGACGGCTGCCGCTTTAAAAAGCAGGTAAAACCTGGCGACCAGCTTCGCCTTGAAGTGGAAATCATTCGTCTGCGCGGACCAATCGGAAAAGGAAAAGCCGTTGCCTCCGTTGATGGCGAAGTCGCCTGCGAAGCGGAAATCACTTTTGCGTTGGGGGACAAAAAGGAATAGGCCGGGACTTGGTTCCTGGTCTTTTTTTTTCAAAAAAATGCCATAAAAGATTTTTCAGGCGCTGGAGAAACTAATATCAGACCATGGCAAGGTCAAATATTAGTTGAAAGGGGCCATTCGCCTTGAAGAAAAGATTGCTGCTTTTGTTTACAGGGTCAATATTATCCGCAATGCTGTTAGGGTTAGCTGGTTGTAATAATGATAATGATCAGAATCCTCCACCGCCAACCAATAACAGAATTGATAACGATTTGGACAATGATGGGGTTAATGACAGATACGAAAATAATTTGAATAACCGTAACAATGATTTAAACGATAATAATCTCATTGACCGAGACCACTATCCGGAATCCGAGGACAAAAACAGACCGACGGATAAAGACCCATCGAAGGACAATAATACTCCACGAGAAGAAATAATCGAGGATGATATTGACCGCAACGACCGGGATAATAAAGACGAATAAGAAAAAGGGACAGCCCGAGCGGCTTGTCCCTTCTTACATTCCTTTCGCAAAAAGAACTGCGCCCAGAACGACCAATATAATCATTAAGATATAACCCAATCCAACGACAATGGTAATAATCCAGCCCAGCACCTTACGGCCAGTTTGAATCAAGTAAATCCCCAGAGCAATTGGTCCAAAAATAAATCCTAAGATGGCCCAAAGCCAGCGACTTTTATTATGCTTGGGAGCATCAATAAACAAGTAAACCGCAAATGCAATTGCAATTAGTAAACTGATTGTACCACTCAAAACGTTTCACTCCTTTAGGCCTATATTCTTAGTATGTTTTAGGAATGGGGAAACAATGTATAAAACCAGTCCGGGGACTGGTCTTAGACTAAGTGTTCTTCACTTTAAGCTTTGGCTTGCTCTTCATTTTTTCCTTAAATTCGTTAAGAAGGGCCGGACCCTCGAGTCCTTTTTGAAGCAGATTTTCGAGCAAGAGCTCGGAATAGTCGCTTTTATTACGGCGCAGATGGCCTTCAAATAAGACGCTGATGTGCTTTTCAAATTTCGTTAACGAGCTAATTTTCGTTTGGAAAAACGCAGGGGCGTTCTCCTTTTTTGTGATAACCGCTTCGACAATGATGTCGCGTTTTTGCTCGAAAATGTTTTTGAAATAATCATAGAGGGAGAGATCAGTATAAGCCTCCATCAGCCAGGTGGAGCGTTCGTCTTCTTTATTGAGAATCAAGCCATCTTCTAACGGGACTTCAACCGAAGTGTCATCTTCCACAACTTCCAACGAGAATAACTTAAACGATTTCATCATAACCTCCTGTGTTTATTTTACCTAATTATAACATACGCTAAAAGAAAGCAAATGTCGAAAAATATTTGTCGAAATTAGGAATATCCGCTTTTGTTGCAAAACGAACTGCTTGCCTTGACAAAAACCCCCTGTAAAAACAGTTATTTGAGCAAAAACAGTCTCGAAAAAGACCTTAACGCGGTTTTACAGGCGGCGGGCCCGGAGCGTATGATGAAACCATCAAATGCGAAGGAGTTGAAAACATGATTAATCAAGTCACCCTTGTCGGCAGGCTGACGAGGGATCCGGAATTAAAGACGACGACGGAAGGGACCCATGTAACCCACATTACCTTAGCGGTGAATCGCCACTATCGCAACCACAATGGGGAGTTCGAAGCTGATTTTGTCCAATGCACCCTTTGGCGGAATGCTGCCGAAAATACGTGTAAATATTGTCGAAAGGGAGCTGTGCTGGGGGTAACTGGCCGTCTGCAAACCCGCCATTATGAAAAAGAGGGAAAGAGAGTGTACGTTACTGAAGTTATCGCGGAATCCGTGCGCTTCCTAAGCGCCAAGCCGCAGCGCGACATCGTGCCAGAGCAGAGACGTGAAGCTGTGCCGGAGCCTAGGCGCGAGCCAATTCCAAAGCCAAGACAAGAGTTTGTTCCTGAGCTAGGACGGGGTCCAGTCCCAGAGCCAAGACATGAGTTTGTGCCAGAACAAAGCCGTGATTCTGCGCCAGAGCAAAGAAGGGAGGAAGTCTCCATTGGATTTTAACAATAAAGTTACTGCCAACTTAGAGCAGCTGCTAGAAAGTTTGATCAAAATGGTTGGAAAAGCCAATCACAATGTCGACAGCCTGCAAAAGCGTGTTAGTCAGCTGGAATGTCTCATTTTAGAGGAACAGCTTGAAATCAGGGAAAGAGGCCCCCTTAGAATCCACTCCAATTACCCGCATAAAAGCTCGAAAAACATTCCATTTCCCATAAGCTAACCAACGATTTCCCCAGTAAAAGAAAATCAATCATGTCTTCGAGACCATCCCCAATTCTGGATTCCGGCAACAGTTGATTGCCGGAATTTTTTTGTATAAAAAATAATCTTTTGGGCAAACTAAATAAAAAACCCCCCTGTTTTTTTTAAAAGAAGCCGCTGAACACGTGTCAGCGGCTTCTTTGATGTTACTTTTTTTCTTTACATGGAAGGAAAGATTTAAATTATCGTCGAATAATGTATATAAATGTAATATTAAGGGGGATTTTGCTTGAAGAGTAGAAATTCATTAATTTTTATTGGAGAAAAAAAGTGTAAGAAAAACCTGAAGTTCATAAGAAAGCCCAGCTTTTTCGATGCCATCTTACTTTCAAGTCAATCACCGCAATCACCTAAGACCCCATCCTATCAATCAATCCCGCTTGACAGCAAGGCAAACATTCAAATCCACTTCTATGATTCCAACATTCATCTTATCTACCAAAAGCAATCCCTGCAAATTTTTTCGAGTCATCGCCATTTAACTGAAACAGAAGTATTCGACCTTTTTCACAACTTTGCCGTCAAGGAAGGAGACAAGGTGTCCTACTTAAGCTTTTTCCCGAGTGGAAAAACAAGTGCGCGAAAAAGAAAAAAGGTGCGCGTCTTGTCGGAGGAAAAGGAACTGGAGGAAGATGAAGTCGAAGATACATATATTTAAAAAGATGAGTTCGAAAAACTGACACTGTTATGACACAGAATTGACACTTTCCTTTGTATTATGACAATTTGTGATACTCTTTTAATCTATTTGTAACATAACTGGTACATTGTTCTGGTATAACTATAGTACTAAGGAAGGGAGAAAACGTATGCAAACGACAATAAAGCGTATCATTCTCGTGTTACTTACACTTGTGTTTTGTGAATCTGGTACAATGGTTACATATGCACAAACAAATAGCCAAGCCCTACATAATGCTAAGCAGCAGCTTGAGGAAAAACAAAGATTAGTAGAGCAAAAAGCACAAGAAAAACAAACCGTTAATAAAGAAATCGAGAATATTCAGCAAGAATTACAATCTCTATATACATTTATTACACAAAACAAAGAATCAATGGCTAATACGCAAAAGAAAATAGATGCCACCAACCAGTTGATTGAAAAGAAGAAAGAAGAAATCGTCGCCCTAGAGGATAAAATCCTTGCCCGCAAAGGCATTATGAAACAAAGGGCAGTCGCGCTTCAGCAGAACGATAGCGTGAGCCTTGTGATAAACCTTTTCTTTGAATCTGACAGCATCTCTGAATTCATTCAGCGTGCAAGTGCGGCATCTGCTTTAATGGACGCGGATAAAGATATTTTAACAGCACAAAAAGAAGATCTTCAGAAGATTGAAGACGATAAAAAAGAGATTGATAGACAAGAACAGAAATTAGAAGAAGATCAAAACGTACTTGCGAAGCAGCAGGCAGAGCTTGATCAAAATCTTCAAAAGAGACAGCAAGCCTTAACTGCTATGCAGCAAAAATTAAGTCAAATTGTACAGCAAATGGCACTAGCCGAGCAGGAAAAGGCCGGCATTGAATCACAGATGAAAGACATCCAAGCGAAGATTGCCAGCGAAGCAGCACCGGTAAAAGCGCGACCAGTATCAGCTCCAGCTCAAAGCAAACCAGCGGCAGGGGTTAAGGGTAAAGAGATGTATGTATCGGCATCCGCATATACTGCTTCCTGCGCGGGATGTTCAGGTATAACTACTATGGGCTACAATTTAAAGGCCAATCCAAATCTAAAAATAATTGCCGTTGACCCAAGTGTCATCCCGCTCGGAAGCAGAGTGTGGGTAGAGGGCTATGGTGAAGCCATTGCAGGCGATACGGGCGGCGCTATCAAAGGACACAAAATCGACGTGTTTATGCCTTCCCAATCTAAAGCTTTAGCATGGGGCAGAAAAACAGTAAAAGTCATTATTATGCAATAGAATTCAGAAGAGATCCACAAACTTTTAGGGTTGTGGGTCTCTTTTTTTGTTATTTGGATGTTCATTGCCCGTGGTATCAGGCACCAATCGTGGACATTTATCCGATTTTGTCCATGTGGAATGGATATAGGTTGCACTTTCTGCATCATTTACTTTAGGTCCTGGTTCAGGATGTTGTCCTCAAGGACGGAGAATTTGTCGCCGTAGACTTTGGTGATGTGCTTTTCGCCCCAGTCGCAAAGTGAATTCAGAATCCCCTCCAGGCTCGAGCCGTATTCGCTCAACTCGTATTCCACCTTTGGCGGAACCTGATTATAAACAATCCGATTGATTACGCCGTCCTCTTCCAGCTCCCGCAATTGCTGAGTCAGCATTTTTTGCGTAATGTTCGGCATCAGCCGCTTCAAATCGCTGGTTCGCTTTTTTCCGTGCGTTAAATGACAAAGGATGACGCACTTCCATTTTCCCCCGATTACCTCAAGCGTCGCTTCAACTGATATATTGTACTTCTTTTTTTCCATAGCCGGTCCATCCTCCTAGTTGATAGGCACTAAAAAGTACCTATATTACTTCAAGGTATCTATAGCACTTTAAAGTGCGTACTTCCTTATTACTTGCATATATCCCATAATAACATTTGTAAGTTAAAAAACAAGCAAGAGGAGGAAGCATCAATGCCTTTAAATAAAAAACAAAGCACGTTGGCGCTGCTGGCCTTAGCTGTGAGTGCCTTTGCCATCGGAACCACCGAATTTATCAGCGTCGGCCTTCTGCCGCTGATCGCCAAAGATTTACACATATCCGTCACCACCGCAGGACTGACGGTTTCCTTATACGCACTCGGGGTCACATTCGGCGCCCCGGTCTTAACATCTTTGACATCACGCATGTCACGTAAAACGTTGCTGCTGTGGATCATGATTATTTTTATCATCGGCAACGGCATCGCCGCCACCGCCACCACCATCAGCGTTCTGCTGGCTGCACGCGTGATTTCAGCCCTGTCGCACGGCGTCTTTATGTCCATTGGCTCAACCATCGCCGCGGACCTTGTTCCGGCAAACCGACGTGCGAGCGCCATCTCGATCATGTTCTCCGGCCTTACCGTTGCCACTGTGACCGGCGTGCCGTTCGGAACCTTCATCGGACAGCAATTCGGCTGGAGGCTCGCTTTCGTCCTGATTGTGGCAGTTGGCGTCATCGGATTGGTCGCGAACCTTGCACTCGTTCCTTCTTTTTTGAAAAAAGGAACTCAGACAAGCCTTCGCAATCAGTTCAAGCCCTTGACCAATAGCCGGCTTTTATTACTTTTCAGCATCACGGCGCTTGGATATGGCGGGACATTCGTTGTATTCACCTATTTATCGCCATTGCTCCAGGATATAACTGGTTTTAAAGAAGGAACCGTTGCAGTTATTTTACTCGTATACGGTGTGGCCATTGCGATTGGAAACATGGTCGGCGGGAAGCTGTCGAACCGCAATCCAATCAGCGCCTTATTCTATATGTTTATCGTCCATGCCCTCGTGCTTTTTGCCTTGATGTTTACAGCCCCATTTAAAACTGCTGGCTTAATCACGATTATTTTGATGGGACTGCTTGCTTTTATGAACGTCCCAGGCCTGCAAGTTTATGTTGTAATGTTGGCGGAACGTTTCGTGCCGAGTGCTGTTGATGTGGCGTCCGCCCTGAACATTGCCGCATTTAACGCAGGCATCGCGATTGGGTCCTTCTTGGGAGGAGCAATCACCGATTCTATCGGGCTCATCCATACCACATGGATCGGAGCATTGATGGTTTTTGGGGCTGTTATCTTAACAGGTTGGAGCCGTTCCCTGGAGCGGCGTGACCTTAGTTTTTCAAAATTAGAGGAGGTTTGTTAAATGAACTTACAAACAACAACAATACTAAATAACGGTGTAAAAATGCCATGGTTTGGTTTAGGAGTATTTAAAGTGGAGGAAGGCCCTGTTCTGGTGAATTCAGTGAAGTCTGCGATCAAGCATGGCTATCGCAGCATCGATACAGCAGCGATTTATGAAAACGAAGCGGGAGTAGGAGAAGGAATTCGTGAGGGGCTTGCTGAGGCAGGGATTACGCGCGAGGAATTATTTGTCACCTCTAAGGTTTGGAATGCCGATCTTGGATACGAAGCGACCATTGCTGCATACGAAAGAAGCCTGGAAAAGCTTGGGTTAGAGTATTTAGATTTATACTTGGTGCACTGGCCGGTTGAGGGTAAATTCAAGGAAGCTTGGCGGGCATTGGAAAAGCTGTATAAGGACGGCCGGGTTCGGGCGATAGGCGTGAGTAATTTCCAGGTTCACCATCTTGAAGAGTTGATGGCCGATGCGGAGATTAAACCAATGGTAAACCAGGTGGAATACCATCCGCGCTTAACCCAAAAAGAAGTCCAGGCGTTTTGCCGGGAGCACGGAATCCAGCTTGAAGCGTGGTCCCCTTTAATGCAAGGTGGGCTGCTGGATAATGAAATTTTGGGGGAAATCGCAGGCAAATACGGAAAATCGGCAGCACAGGTGATTTTGCGCTGGGACCTGCAGAATGGCGTCGTCACGATCCCAAAATCGGTCAAGGAGCACCGCATCATCGAAAACTCGCAGGTGTTTGACTTTGAACTTTCGGATGAGGATATGCAAAGGATCGATGAATTAAACCAAAACCACCGTGTCGGACCAGATCCTGATAATTTTGATTTTTAAAGGGGAAACTGGGTTCTATTCATTGTGACAGTGGCGGAATAAATTGTGAACTTCGCGGAATTAGTACAAAAGTTCGCGGAATTCCACTGAAAATCCGCGAGATAAACAATAAAATCCGCGGAAATTACCCTAAAACTCGCGGAATCAAAAAATCACAACTACAAAAAAGGACTCCGGAAACCATCGCCGGGTCCTTTTTTGTGTTCACCGTACAAGGACAAATGTCCACAGATGGTGCCTGACACCAAACTTGAAGAGAGTAATTTTTCTAATTTTCTGTTATATTTGTTTGGAGATAAATCTGTTTGAATTTGGGGGAGTGGGAAATGGCTGAAACGGTAAAAGCGGATAGTTGGAATGCCAGTTTATATGACAGTAAGCATGCTTTTGTTTCTCAGTATGGTGAGGACCTGGTCAAACTGCTCGCACCTCAGCAAGGTGAAAGCATCCTTGATCTAGGCTGCGGTACAGGGGATTTAGCGAACAATCTGCATCAAATCGGTGTCCATATTATTGGCATTGATAAATCGGAGAATATGGTCCAGCAGGCGCAAAATAAATACCCAGACATAATCTTTAACGTGGAGGATGCAGTGAGCCTGCCTTTTACCAACGAATTTGATGCTGTCTTTTCTAATGCAACGCTTCACTGGGTAAAAGAGCCGAAACCGGCCTTACAAGGTATCTATCATGCCTTAAAGCAGGGGGGAAGGTTTGTTGCGGAGTTCGGGGGGAAGGGCAATGTTCAAACGATCACAGACGAAATCATCAACCAATTAAGAATCTATGGGATTGATTTTAGGAGCGGCCAATTCCCTTGGTACTATCCAAGCATCGGTGAATATGCAGCCCTTATGGAACAGGTTGGGTTTCGAGTAACTCTGGCGCAGCATTACGATCGACCAACACCACTGGAAGGTGAGAATGGATTAAGAAATTGGATTGAAATGTTCGCATTCAGTATGTTCGAAGGCTTATCAGCGGAAACAAAAGCATTAATCATGAACAGAGTTGAAAAAGCTCTCAAAGAAGTTTTATACCAAAATGGTCAATGGCACGCCGATTATAAGAGAATTCGAGTAGTAGGAGTAAAAGAATGATGTGCCGCCGATTCAAAATATCAGGACCTTTTTGGGACAGCAGGCCACAAAAAAAGACACGTTAAAGAAAGTCATTCTAAGAAAGCAGGTGTACCTATGCATCAAAACGAATATGCCTGGGTCCAACAGACCCGGCAAATATTACTCGACTTTTGCAAGGAGCTGGAACCCGAGGATTTTACCCTCCAAAATGGATTTGGCTTTCAAAGTGTGAGAGACACATTGGTACATATAGCCGATTGCTATCACGCATGGATTGGCTCATTTGTTTTATTAAAAACAAAAAAGCCGTTAACCTCAAAAGAAGACTTGTCAAAAATGAATGTAAATGAAATAATAGCACGCTTTGAACAGGCTGATTCGTATGTCAACGAGTTATTAGAATTACTCGGGAATCAATTGAATGAGCCGATACAAAGGAACATCCCTTGGAGAGAAACACCAGAACCGCTCACCATCACGCCAGCCAAATTGCTTATGCATACCATCACACACGAATACCATCATAAAGGTCAAATTGTCGCGATGATGCGCCAGATGGGTTATGAATCGCCTAATACAGATGTTTTAGGGACTGAAGATTGATGAATCACTCCAAAAGTGATTGTGCCACTTCCACAAACTTACCTATACCTTCACGCAGCTGCTTTTCATTGACGTAAGAATAACTTAACCGAATCCAGGAGGATGGCTGTTTTAAGGGATCACAAACTTGACCCGGCACAAAGGAAATCGATTGCTCAATACTTTTGGTCAATAGTAGTTCTGTAGAAAGATGATTGGGCAGCTTCACCCATAAATTCAGGCCGCCATTAGGACTGATCCAGTGCCAGTCGGTTGCCTTCAAAGCTTCCTCCATAATTTCTTTTCGAATTTGCAGGGCGATCCGGAGTTTCTCCAAGTGCTGCTGCAATCTTACGGATGAAAAATAATGGAGGAATATTTTTTGATTAAGAAGCGGCGAGCCATTATCCGATAATGATTTTACCGTGATAAGTGATTTCATTAACGATGATTGGCAAATAACCGCGGCAATTCGCAAACCTGGTGAAATATACTTGCAAAAGCTTCGGATGTAAATGACTGTCCCGGCCGTATCAAATGTGTAAATGGGCGGCGGCGGGGCCTGGTCGAAATAGATGTCATGATAGGCATCGTCCTCAATTAAAAGACAGCGATATTGTTCCGCCAATTCGACCAACTTTTTGCGCTGCCAGGCGGGAACCGTATAGCCGGTCGGGTTATGGAATGTTGGGTTGAGATAAAACAGGCGCGGTTTATTATTTTTTAAAAATAGTTCAACCTCCGCTAAATCGTACCCATCCGGATGGATATCCACCGCTTCGATTTTTGCTCCATATGCTCGAAAAAGGTCAATCGCCGCACTATAACTCGGACGTTCAAACAGTACAACGTCCCCCGGCTTAATCAAAGCTTGTGCAACTAAATGAATCGCTTGCTGGGAGCCGGAAGTGATTAACAGATGATCGGCAACGAGATGGGTTTTATAGCGGCTGATGAAATATTGACTAAGGACCTCGCGCAGCACTAAATCCCCCTGCACAGTCGAATAGGTGGCAAGGACCTTTGGATAAAGGTCAAACACGTGCTTCACATAATCGGAAAGGAAATGATTCGGCAAAAGATTAGGATCAATCAACGCCTGAGAAAATTGATAGGAAACCGGTGATTGGTGGATTTCCGACAAGTGATTCTTTTTTACATAGGCGGAAACGATAGGGTTATCGAAATGTTCCAGGTTTTCCGTTCCATCCGGCTCAACGAAATAGCCGGCTTTATCTTTTACATATACTTTGCCGTCTTGTTTCAGTAATTGGTAAGCCTTTAAGACTGTTAATCGGTGAATATCCATTTCAGATGCTAACTTTCGGACGGAGGGCAGTTTGTCATGTTCTTTCCATTCTCCGCGTTCGATTCGGTTCAGCACATAATCATAAACTTCTTGAAAAAGCGGCTTCACATCTACACCTCCTCTGTAATGCGATTGTACCACGATTCCGGCCAATCTGTTCTATTTGATTCCATCTGTTCTAATGCCCTTCTTTTATGATAGAAAAAAAGGAGGAGTTACAGGAATGATTATAATGAATTATATTTTGATGTGTTTGATTTTTGGAACGACGTTTCTGGGGATTAAAATTGGCGTGGATGCAGGGGTGCCTCCATTTTTATCAGCAGGCCTCCGTTTCTTTCTGGCAGGCCTATTGCTGTTTGGCTTCATGATTTGGAAAGAAAAAATATCGCTGCGGCTGTTATTCCGGAAAGAAATGTTTTTTACCGGAATTTGTTTAACGTTTGGGACGTTTGCAACGCTTTATTGGGCAGAACAATATGTGACATCTGGGATTGCTGCTGTTTTATCGGCGACAGGCCCGATGATGATTTTAGTGATTCAGACCTTGATTTTAAAACAAAAAGGGAACCGGCAATCCTTTATTGGCTGTATGGTGGGGCTAATGGGGGTCACGCTGTTAATCCTGCCTAGTTTTTCAATCGAATTAAACCACTTTTGGATGATTGGCTGTTTCGCCATTTTAATTGGAGAGGTTTTTTATGCAACAGGGGCGATTTATACAAAGCGGGTCGTCCAAAAATTTGAAACGGTATCGCCGATTGCCTTGAATGCAGCGCAAATGATGCATGGCGGGATCCTATTAATCCTGTTGTCTTTGTTTACCCAGGATATTCAGCCCGAAAAACTGTTAAGTCCGGCTTCCATTGGCTCCCTTGTTTATTTGACGATTTTTGGTTCGATGATCGGCCATACCATTTTTTATTGGCTGGTCTCACGGACCAATCCAGTTTTTCCTTCGACATGGCTGTATATCTCACCATTGATTGCCGTGATCCTCGGCGTGATTTTCTATGATGAATATATTTCTTGGCTGACCGCGCTCGGGACGTTGACGATTATTGTTGGAACGGTGTTAGTTAATTTTAAATGGGCTGATTTTCGAGGCGTTAGAAGTTTTTCTTTTAAAAAATAGGTAAGGGACCCTTTTCGAATAGGGTCCCTATTTTATCCTAAATTCACCAAATCCTTTAGTTCATCCGTGGACAGCTCGGTGATCCAGTTTTCGCTTTGAATAATTTGGTCGTTTAAAAATTGCTTCTTCTCGAGCATGGCGTCGATTTTTTCCTCGAGTGTCCCGGTGCAGATCAGCTTATGCACGTGGACGAAACGCGATTGGCCGATGCGGTAGGCACGGTCGGTGGCCTGGTTCTCAACGGCCGGATTCCACCAGCGGTCGTAGTGGATGACGTGATTCGCTGCCGTTAGGTTTAAGCCGGTTCCGCCAGCTTTTAATGACAGCAAGAATACTGGGAACTCGCCATTTTGGAATCGTTCAATCATATCGTCACGCTGCGTTTTCGATACGCTGCCATTGAGGAACGGCACCTCGATGCCAAAGTTCTTTTTCAACGTGCTTCGAATCATTTCACCCATTTCAATGTATTGCGTGAAAATCAGACAGCTTTCGCCTTGCTCGAGTACCGCCTCAATCAATTCGACCAGCTTCTCCATTTTATTGGAGCGGTCTAGGAGCTGCCTGTCAGCCGATTTTTCTTTTAAATAAAGGGCAGGGTGGTTGCACAGCTGTTTTAAGCGGCTAAGCATTTGTAAAATTAACCCCTTGCGCTCGAAGCCGGACAATTTTTCAATTTCCGCAAAGGTGTCATGGATGAGCTGCTCGTACAATGAGGCCTGCTCGGCCGTGAGCGGGCAGTATTCTTTCTGCTCGAGTTTGTCTGGGAGGTTGAGGGCGACCTCTTCATCCTTTTTCGTGCGGCGCAGCAGGAACGGCCGAATCAACGATTGCAGCTGCTGCACTTTTTCCTTTTTCTCATCTTTTTCAATCGGAATCACGAACCGCTTTTGGAATTGGCCCAGGCTGCCAAGATAGCCGTGATTGGTAAAATCAAAAATCGACCACAGCTCGGATAGTCGGTTTTCCATCGGTGTTCCCGTCAATGCGATGTGGTGGCGGCCGCGCAGCTTGCGAACCGCCTTCGATTGTTTCGTCTGCGCGTTTTTGATGTTCTGCGCTTCATCGATGGCAATGGAGCTCCACTGCTGGGACTCGAACTCCTCGGAATCGAGGTGGCTCAAACCATAGGAAGTGAGCACGACGTCGGCATCTTGGACTTTTTCGGAAAAAGCCTCCTCTTTCAGGCGATTCGAACCGTAGTGGAGGTAGACGTTCATCTCCGGAGCAAAGCGCTCGAGCTCCTTCTGCCAGTTTCCAAGCACAGAGGTCGGACAGATGATCAGCGCCGCCTTTGTCGGAGTTTTCGCAGGTGCCTCGTCCTTCGTTTTTCTGCTCCGTGCAGTGGGAACGGCGTCAAGCTTGTCAGGCACCACGGCCTCCTCATCCTTTACTTTCAATAAATAGGAGATGAGCTGGACGGTTTTGCCGAGGCCCATGTCGTCGGCGAGAGTGGCGCCAAATCCGTATTGACGTAGAAACCAAAGCCAGCTCATTCCGAGCTGCTGGTAAGGGCGGAGCTCGCCGTTCAGCCCGGCAGGCACGTCTACAAGCGGTATTTCGTGCACCTCGGACAGCTGCTTCATCATTTGTTTCCATTGACGGTTCAGCTCAATTTGAATTTTCGCAAACGCCTTCGGATTTTCCAGTTCATCCTCTGATTCACCCGCTTCAACCAGCTCTTGCTCCAGCAAATCGCGGACATGCAGGCCTTCTTTTTCAGCCCGTTTCATCAAATCTTGAATTTGGCGAATAAACTGCGGATCGAGCTTCACCCAGCGGCCGCGGATATACACGAGCCGTCTTTTTTCCTCGACCAGCTTGCCGAACTCTTCTTCGGACAGATCGACTCCATTCATCGAAAAGCGCCAGTTAAAGTCAAGCATGGCCTGCAGCCCGACGAACGAAGGACGGTGGCTGGACGTTCCTTTCAGCGACGCTTTCACCTTGAGGTTGGCATTTTTCATTGCCTGCCACCAGGAAGGGAGGAGAATCTCGACATCGAGCGCAAGCAGCGTCTCACTTGCCTCCGTTAAAAACATCCACGCTTCTTCCTCGGTAAGGTGTGTTTTGAAATAACCGTCCTCGCTAAGCCATGGAATCAGCTTAATCCAGCGCCCTTGTTCGCGGTCCACTTTTTCTAAAAATGGCCGCCACTTCGCCGGGATTTTCGCGACTCCTTCAATATCATAAACCTCATCGGTATTTTTCTTACCGCGCAAAAAGACATCCAGCGTCCAGGCGCCTTCGCCTTCAATTGGTTCATCCAGACGGAGGCCGATGGTGAAGGGGGTGTCGCTTTCCTTAATACCCACCCACTCGAGCCAGCTTTCTTCATCAAAATAGCGGGCCAGCTCACCGCCAGAGATATTTTGCTTTTTCAGGAGGTCGAGCTTTGGTCCGAATAGCTCTTTCATTGCTGAATTCCTAGTGAGATAGGCATCGAGCGCGCTATTGTACAAATCAGAAATGTAGGTGCGTGTGGATTGTGATGCATTTGGTTCGACCTCTTGTTCCCAAAAAGACGGATCAAACTCATCCTGGACCCGTTCTGGCAGCTTCCAGCGGAAATCACCGTTCTCCCAGACCGAGAAGTCGGGGAGCCAGTCTTTTTCCAAGATGCCTTCATGCAGGGAATGAGCCGCGGCCAGGCAAATCTCGGATTGCTCATTCCAGTCCCATTCAATAAAGCGGTTGAACGACTCCTTGGCAAAAAGGGAGACCAGCTGCCAGCCGCTGACCGCCACACCGTGGGCATCGTCAACTGTCTCAGTCTCAAGGAGTGTTCCGAAGAAGCTTTCCGCATGGCTGCTGAAAACGAGATTCTTCCAGATGGATGGGTCCATGTTGTTGCCATGCTCATCCTGAGCCGTAAGGAAAAATCGGTCTTCACCTAATTTAGTTGTCAGCAATTTCATAAACCTTGTTTTAAGCATCGATATGTAAACTCCTTTAAGTTGGGAAGGACATCATAGACGGCTATTTGGAGGGGATGGATTTTCCAAATAATGTCTAAATGTACAAAACACATTGAAAAATAGACAAAAGCTATTAAAAAATAGACAAAGTCACCAAAAAAATAGACAAAACCACTGAAAAAATAGACAAAACCCTTCAAAAAATAGACAAAACCTCAATAAAGTAAAAAATCATCTATCCAAGTTTTGTAGAAAAATCCTCTAGAAACACACCCCAAACTACTTTTTTCATAAAAAATAGGTGACTTCGGGTATCTTCTTTGCGAATCAAAATAATCTATTCATCATGTCCACTCCACGCGGACAAAACGACAAAAATGTCCACGAACGGTGCCTGACACCACGTGGCACTATTCGGTTGAAACCTCAATTAACTTGCTCCGCTGGCATTCTTCATGAAATGCCCGCAATCTTTTGGTGCGTTCCATCAGGGTATCCAAAAAGTATTGCCAGTCGTCGACGCGTTTCAGCTTTTTATATAGGGTCCGGAGTTTTTTCAGATGCCGTACGGCCATGCGGTAGCTCGCCCGGTTTTTCTGGTCGATCTCGCGCTGGGCGGTTTGGTGGAGCATCGCCAAC
The DNA here is from genome assembly GCF_050468025.1 of Neobacillus sp. NRS-1170. NCBI lineage: Bacteria > Bacillati > Bacillota > Bacilli > Caryophanales > Bacillaceae > Neobacillus > Neobacillus sp. NRS-1170. Next base: position 56,535 of record NZ_JBITPF010000072.1, read on the forward strand.
AGCACTTCCGGACGCTCCTTCTCGACGATTTTCAGCCGGTCCTTCGGTAAATCATAAAATTCCATACCGGCAAACGCATGGAGCTCGCCCCAGCGGTCGTACTGCCCGCGTTCAAACAGCAAATACTCATACTCGGCAAAACTGTAAGGAAGCGTCTGCAGCAAAGCTCGCTCATATAGGTCCGCCCGGTCGTTTTCCGCGCAATAAGAGGCAATCGCCCGGAGCGCAGTCCTTGTGAACGTCGTACAGCTGCGATACCCGCCCAACACCTCTAAATACCCTTTTATTTTTTGTAAAAATAAATCAACCACCGGCCCGACGCGGCGCCACGCTTTCAATTGACTCAAATAGTCAATCCAATAAACCAGATAGGGCGTGAGCGTGGCATCGTTAACCATCCCGAGCATTTTCAAGGCCAGCTCATCGTTTTGCAGCAGAAAATTCAAGTGAATCCTCCCAGCCACAAGCGGAAGAGGATTTTCCCAGTCTTGAAGCTCCTTCCCGCGTGCCTGAATCTTCTCCAATTCAGCCTCCCGCCAAGGCTTCTTTTTAAAAAGCTGGGCCCACAGAAGACGGTACAAGTAGATCCGTTCATATTCCAGCACCGAAGCACAGGTCAGCAGTTCGAACGCATCGTCCTTCAGTTTCTCGATAAACTCATCAAAGGCAAACGGCAGCGATTGCACACCAAATTTGCCGACCAGCTCTTCGGCGTCATCCATTAAATTATGGAATAGATGAAGATAGACGCGCTTAACCATGTCTTCACCGTGCCCCAGCTCCTCTGTCAGCACAGCAAGTTTGCGGAAAGAAACCACAATCCCGATTAGGTCATAGAGCATGCGCCATTCCTGTTCAACCGGTGCACTGGCATGGATACGCCTAGAATAGATATCGAACAACTCGGGAATGACGTATGGACTCGTGTATTTTTTTGAAGCGAGCAGGGTATCAAAACTGACCTCAAACGAGTGCACCCAGCGGCTGTAATCCGGCTTCAGCACACCGTTCGCCTTGATTAAATCCTTCGCTGTCTGCATGCCCCAGTCCGAGAGCGCCTTCTTCTCCTGCATCGGTTCCCGCCATTCTGCCACCCAGTCCGAGACACTTCCCACCTTCGAATAGGCCGCAAAAAACACAGCCATCTTGTGCCGGCACCAGCCCTCGTGCGGACATGAACATTCACTCAACGTATAAAAACTAAGGTCGAGCAACACCTTTACCGGCGTCACATCCTGCACAACCGCCGTAACCTCATCTTTTTCTCTATGTAATTGGGTAACCAGTCCTTGCCGGTACAGCATAAGCCCTTTCTGGACGAGTCGCGCATCCTCCGCAGAATTCGGGCTCAGCAAATCCCGGATTTCCTCTGTAAAGGAATCCATTAATTCATTTTCAGGTATCGACTCCAAGGCCGGGACCCCCTTTATTTGAAAAATAAATACGTTTTTTAAAAAAATCCATATTCCTTTATTATACCCAAAAACTTGCAGATAGAGGAGGGGGGCGCTCGAAAAGCGTATTCTGGGAACTAAAAAGTCCATACAAAAATCGCTAGGGCTATAAGCCTATTATTTTTTTACTAATTAATGGAATCTTACGTCCAAGTTGGCAATATATTTTTCATTGTATAACAATTTAAGGAGGCGATATCTGGTTTGGGGAAAAAGATTTTTCTATTAGTGCTAAGCCTTTTGCTGCTGCTGCCGGGAGCGGGGCTGGCAAGTACTGGCTCAAAAACTATTTCGAAATCCACTAGCAATCAAGTAAAAACTCAAGCGGCTGCGAATGCAAATGACACGACCGCGCCAGTTGTGCAAAATTTTCAAACCTCACCGTCAACAGCAAAGCCGGATGAGGACGTGCAATTTACGGCAGTGGTGACAGACGATTCAGCGGTGGAGGGGGTGGATGTCCATCTTTACAGCAGTTCAGGGCAATTCCGCTACATCTCGCTGTCCGTCGATCCAGCTTCCGGAAAATGGACGGGAACGTATAAAGTGCAGTCCATCGACGAAAATGGAACGTGGACGGTAGAGGTTTCAGCATGGGATGCAGCCGGCAACTTTGAGCAGCAGGAACAAGGCAAAGTGACCATCGTGAATCCGGCCGCGGATGCTACTCCGCCTGTTGTAAAGGACTTACAAGTCTCTCCAAGAAGTGCAAAACCAAAGGAGACCATAAACTTTACGGCAATTGCGGCCGATGAAACAGGCGTAACGGCAGCAACCGTTTACCTGACAAGTGACTCCAGAGATTTCCGCGAAGTCCCGTTAAAGTTTGACGCGGCGGATGGAAAATGGGCTGGCTCCTATCAGGTACAGGAAAATGATGAAGCTGGAGCCTGGACGGTAGAAGTGAATGCCAGCGATGCCGCAGGCAACAATACTTGGTTTAGCGATCCAAGCGGAATTACAATTAATAACGCAAATGCTGACACGACCGCACCAGTGGTGGATAGTGTCGAGCTTTCCGCAACACAGGTCAGCCTTGGACAGGAAATCGGAATTTCTGCTGCATTGCACGATGATCAATCAGGAGTAAGCGGAGCGGCAGTTTCTTTAGCAAGTCCGAGCGGCTTAATGCGTTCTGTTGACCTTACATACAATGAGCAGTCACAAAAATGGGTCGGCACGTATAAAATTAGCCTTGGGGATGAGCCAGGGGGATGGACCTTAAGGGCGCTGGATGTGACTGATAAGGCCGGAAATCGCACTTGGGCTTGGCAGGACGGAAAGACCTTCACTGTCACAAACCAGGATGCAGATACGAAAGCTCCAACGTTTGAAACCGTGGCAATCAGTCCATCAAACGCAAAAACCGGAGAAAAAGTAAAAATTGCCGTGACAGCACTCGATGATAAATCTGGTGTGGATGCAGTGGACGTCTGGATATCAAATCCGGAGCACGATGTCCACGATTCAGTCAGTCTCACTTATGACGATACTTCACGTGAGTGGGTGGGATGGTACCTGGCAACGAAGGATACGATGCCTGGTGTCTGGAAAATAGATTCTATTTTTATAAAAGATAAAGCAGGTAACAGCACAACGGTATTCGCCAAAGGATTTTTCTCAATTGAATCGGACACAACCCCGCCTGCGAAACCAGAAGTGAAGGAAGTAACGGATAAGGATCCAGCGGTCACAGGTACGGCGGAGGCCGGTGCGAAGATAGAAGTAAAGGCTGGCGGTTCTGTTTTAGGCTTTGCGACAGCTGGTGAAAATGGTGAATTTTCAGTTCCAATTAAACTTCAGGTGTCAGGCACCGAACTGAGCGTCACGGCCACTGATCAGGCTGGTAATGTAAGCGATGCGACAGTAGTGGTGGTAAAAGATGTGAATGCGCCTGGGAAGCCGGTCGTGAATGCCGTAACCGATAAGGATAAAGCGGTCACAGGTACGGCAGAGGCTGGTTCCAAGATAGAAGTAAAGGGCGGCGGCCAAGTAATCAGTTCAGCGGAAGCTGGTTCGGACGGCAAGTTTTCAGTTTCGATTCCGATGCAGGTGTCAGGCACCGTATTAACTATAGTCGCTATTGATAAGGTTGGTAACGTGAGTGAGGCTGTAACGATTGTCGTCTCGGGGACAGCGGCAAATCTTGCTGGCTGGGTGTTCCAGGACGGAAAATGGTTCTATTATGATCCCGTCAGCTTTATGCTGAAAAAGGGCTGGTATAAGGTCGGAGGCACCTGGTATTATTCCAATGCCAATGGCGTTATGCAAACAGGCTGGCTGAAGGTTGGCGCCAACTGGTATTACCTCAAATCAAGCGGAGCAATGGCAACAGGCTGGCTGAAGGACGGCGGAGCCTGGTACTACCTCAAGCCGAGCGGAGCAATGGCAACAGGCTGGGTGAAGAGCGGCAAGTACTGGTACTACCTCAACCCGAGCGGGTCGATGGCAACGGGCTGGCTGAAGATCGGAGAGGCCTGGTATTACCTCAACCCGAGCGGAGCAATGGTAACGGGCAGGGTGAAAATCTCAGGAAAATGGTATTTCTTCAATAGTAATGGGACGTTAAAGTAGAGGGTAAGAGGACTCCCTTGGCCGGTTTGCTGAGGGGGTTTTTAGTTGGGGCGGGGGATAGCGGAGAATCAATTAGCGGATAGAGGGAGCCAATCAGCGGACAACGGGTGTCAATTAGCGGATAGCGGAACCCAATCAGCGGATAACGGTTGTCAATTAGCGGATAACGGTTGTCAATTAGCGGATAGAGGGAGCCAATCAGCGGATAACGCAGCTCAATCAGCAACTATTAGAATAATTCGCTCCCTTCTAGTTCCACTCCTCAAAAAAGACAGGCCCATCCAATTTATGCTATGATTAAAATACAGAAAATTCAAACTAAACAAATGGAGGTCATGGCGATGAAGCATTATAATCAATTAAATAAAGTATTAACCGGAGAAGCTCCTAGTGCACCAATTACGCAGCTGCTCGGGATTGAACTAGTAGAACTAGAAGAGGGAAGGGTAGTCATGGAGATGGAAACCTCGGAACGGTTATACAATCCAATGGGGACACTACATGGCGGAATCCTCTGTGACCTATCGGATGCTGCGATGGGTTATGCGTTCGCGAGCACCTTGGCGGACGATGAAGCTTTTACCACAGTGGAAATAAAACTAAACTTCCTGAAACCAATCTGGAAATCAAAGCTTCGTGCCGTTGGACAAGTTATCAAAAAGGGGAACTCAATCGGCCTGCTAGAATGCCATGTTTATGACGAAAAAGAAAGCCTTGTTGCCCACTCCACCAGTACATGCATGATCTTAAGGGGCGACATGGCCAAGGGCAGATCGACAAAAGAATAACCTCCGACTTTTGATGGAGAAATAATCCCTCCAAAGCACAATGTCTCCCAATTAATAAACCACTAAAATGAAATCATCAAATACAGATTGGTGGTATGCTCAATGAAAAGTGCAAAACTATATGAAACCCATGTTTATTGCAAAAACCTAGAAAAATCAATCGAATTCTATCAGTCTCTCGACCTGGATCTTGCCTATGTGCTTAACGAAAGAAGGGTCGCCTTTTTCTGGCTTGGTGAGCCTGGTACAAAAGAGCAAATGCTCGGAGTATGGGAAGTCCCGGAGGAACAATTTTTCAAAAAACATTTCGCTTTCGCGCTATCCCTAGAGCAATTACATGAACTGCCACAATACCTTGAAAGCAAAGGAATCGAGCTGCGGCCCGCGTTTGGATTAGATGCTTCAGAACCGGTTGTCCATGCCTGGATGCCGGCGGCTTGTTACTACTTTGAGGATCCGGATGGAAACTCGCTTGAATATTTGGCTGTACTAGAGGGAGCCCCGCAACCAGAACTTGGAGTTATCCATCTCAGCAAATGGAAGCAGCTGCAAAATGCATAAAGCAACGAACTCCCTGGTCATATGGGCCACGGGGGTTTTTTATATTATGGATTAAAACAAATAAGATTGGAAAAATTAGATTTGAATTTCAATGCAGAGGTTGTGACAACATGTATCAACAAATCGAGGAGCTACAAAAAAGCCTCAACCAATTACAAAAAGAATATTGGATTCACACTGATTTATTTTCCTTTCAATGGTGGGTTATTGCGATTGTTAATTTCGCTCTAATTTTACTATTCATATTCCTCATCGACCGGCAAAGAATATTACCCATCACCATTGCCTTTCTTGTAGCCTTCATTACGGTTGGTACTTTGGATGAAACTGGAGTTAAATTCAACCTGTGGCAATATCCTCATCAATTATTGTTTTTTACAGCAAGATTTAATGCTGCAGATTTTGGAATAGTGCCCAGCCTAGTTGCGCTTCTCTACCAATATTGCAGTAAATGGAAGCCTTATATCATTGGCAATCTTCTTGTGTCTGCCCTTATTTCCTTCGTGGGGGCACCTCTTTTTACCAAAATGGGCATATATAAGCTCTTGAACTGGAACTATCTCTACTCATTTCTTGTTAGCCTTATCAGTTTGATTGTGATTAAGGCAATCGTGGATTTGATTGTAAAAAAGAGTAAAAGTTACAATTAGAGCGGTGACGGACACAACCTATTAGAAGAATTCTATATTTCCTCGGCGGTGGCTTGCTAGTTTTTATAGCGATAAAAATGATTGTCTCACAATTATAAAAAATGGCTTCATTTAAAAATTAAAAAGGTGTACAAATAGTTCATGAAAAAGGTTCCCTTTGAATATAATTTTTTCGTACGTTATTTAAGAGGGGGATGGGTTCTTGTGAGCTGGAATCAAGATAATGCCAATTCGAATAGGAATAGGAAAAATCAAAGTGTAAGTCCGTCTGGGTATACTGAAAACACCGTTCAAACCCACGTGCATGAATTCACCGCTAGTACGAAGTTAGCAGAGGAAGATGATGACAGGCATAATCATCGTTTCGCAGGCGTGACCAGTGAGGTGATTCCGATGGGGGATAGTCATGTTCATAGCATCTTGGTGAATACGGACTTTTTAGATCACCATCACGAAGTCGCTATTACAACTGGTCCTGCTATCGATGTCGGCGGAGGTAAACATATACATTTAATCCAGGGAACAACCACACTGGACGATGGCCATGTTCACGACCTATTTTTCACTACTTTAATCAACGCGCCGCTTGTATAAAAAAAGCCAGTCCCTAAGGTTCAAGGGACTGGCAATTAATTTAATTATACTCATAATCATATTTAGAAGAATGATAATGATGGAACTTGTGGTTTGCATCGAAATAATCCATCGACACCTGGAATGCTTTCTTCGTGCTATCCCAAAACACGAGCACAATGACATCGGCAGAACCATTCGCCAAATCTTCCGCTCCGAAATCATCGGCATCCCAATTCACCGCCTTATAAGTGCCAGGACCGCTGACTTTCAATGTATACAACCAATACTTTTCGTTCTCAATCCCAACCATATCATGATATCCGGCACCCAGCCGCGACTGCAGCCCGGACTGCGTCAACCCCACATCAATCCACTTTTTCAACCCTTCCACAGCCGAAACAACATTCGCATTGCCAGCCAGCGTCATCCGGCCGTTATCCATCAAATAATATCCATCAGCAAAATTCTGCCGCAACATCCCGCCATCACGCAAACTGAAATAATACCAGCCCGAGCCAATCCATTTCCAACCCTTCACCATCGCGCCCTTCGAATCCAAGTAATACCAGGTGCCTGACACCATCACCCAACCCGTTTTCATTGTCCCATGCTGATCCAGGTAATACCATTTGCCGCCATCCAGCACCCATCCAGTCTTCATCACGCCATGCTTGTCCAAATAATACCAGTGGCTCGCGTCCTGCACCCAGCCAGTACGCATCGCGCCATCACCGCCTAAATAGTACCAGCGACCGGTATCCAGCACCCAGCCCGTCTTCATCACCCCAGCAACATAAAAATGCCACGTTCCACCCTCAAGCTTCCAGCCCGACGAATTCTCCTTTGCCGAAACCACACTCGGAAACACATGCAGCAGCACCATAGCCACTAGTACAACCAATAACTTTTTCATTTTAAGCAAACGAACCCACCTCACGTTTCTATTACTGGTTTAGTCTTAATATTAGTTCCAAGCTCCGTAATTCCTTCCAGAATCGTCAGACAAAAACTGCACCCCTAAATTTAGCTAGAAACTAGCAAAATTAGAGTTTTTCCGGGGAAATACTACAAAAAAAGTCAAAATTTCAGGAAATATACATAGGTATTCTATGTATATATGTGATACAATTACCAAAAAATGTAAGGAAGAGTGATTTTTAATGAAAAAAAGAATAAAGCCCCTTTTTATAACATTAATAGTACTGTTTGTTGTGTTTATATCAGGTAAATATTTATTGGATTTAGTATTTGCAGGTGCATGTGGAAATCAAATTTTAAAAAGTGTCCCATCACCAGGCGGAGATAAAGTAGCGTATGTTTTCTTAAGAGACTGCGGAGCAACAACAAACTATTCCCCGCAATTTAAAGAAAGATGAAGATCTTGAGAATGAATCAGGAAATACATTTAGGTCGGATAAAAGTTTTTCGATTGAATGGCTTAACGAAAGCACTTTAAAGGTTAATTATAATAAGTCTTCAAAAACATACGAAAAGGATACTAGAGTAAATGGCATATCGATTAAATACATCGAGGAGTAATATTAAAAAAGCCAGCCCTCACTTCGGGGCTGGCTCTGTATTCATATTGTCGCCATTTGATAGATTAGAAAATACCTCAAACAACTGGGTGATATACCTATTAAGCTCGAAACCATCTTCTGTAGCAAACTCAGATAATAACAATTTATTCTCCTTCATTTAGCCATTCCCCCTCGATTTCTGAACTATCATCAGTATGGACAAACTATTAGTCTCTTATACATGGAGTTATTCTACAAAATAAGGCGTGCATTCTACAAAATTCATTGGGTATTCTACAAATGAAGAGGTGCATTCTACAAATTTCTACATCTATTCTACAATTGCTTTTTATCCCATAAAAAAAACCCCTCAAATTGAGGAGCAAAAGGGGAACAACTCTTGGTATCTATATGTTTACCATTCTTGCTGAATTTTATACATTGATCATTTTTTTATTTTAATAGGTGATTCTAGCTAAGAAAATATAGGAAATATTGTAAAAATGGTGAATATATTTATATGCTTAATAAAAATTTGAAGGGAAAGGGCTGGGAGGAAAGTCTATACTTCTAGTTATTAATGAGATAAAACGCATTAATAGAGCAAAGGGAGCTTCTATCATGATTGGGTACCATCCTGAAAATCTAGCAGCAAAATTCGTCTATCAAAAGGCTGGATTTATAGAGACGAACATTTCATCTTGGGGAGAGCAGCTTGCAAAGTTTCCTTTGTTAAAGGGGGAGAAATAGATGAAGAGGTTTTTAAGTTTAGGGTGGGTTCTCCTGCTCCTATGCGCCCTATTAGTAGGCTGCCGCAGTAAAAATGAACAGGCAAAAGGATCGCCGGAAAAAGAGAAGACACCACCTGCTGCCGAAACGTCTAAAGAAAAAAAAGCAGTGAGCCACAAGTGGAAAAAGGGACGCCTGAATGGGATTTGCTGCAAATCCAGAAGTCCGTGGATGACAATGATCAAGCATTATTTATGAGCTATCAAAATAAGGAAAATGCTATTTTTTACAAAGAACAACAAAGATGGATTGAAGAAGCTGTGTTTAAGAAAAAACAAGGCTACTCTTTATCTGTAAAATTATTCAATTTTAGTCAAGAAGACGATAAAACCGCAACGGTCAGTTTAAGTGTGACGATGAGCCATCCAAAGCTGGGAGAATCCACGAACTATATCACTTACCAAATGCTGAAATTCAATGATAAGTGGATCCTGAATGACGTGCCGTTTCAAACAATGGCATCCGATACAGGGAATCTGACGGTCTATTACACGAAAGGACAAGAAACAGCGGCGCAACAAACGCTTAAGGACACATCTGACATTGTCGCTTTTTACTCTAAAAAGTTTAACTGGAACCCAAAACCGATTTCGATAAAAGTCTACCCATCTTCCGATGAGGCTTCTGCTACGGTACATGGATAAGTTTAGGCGGGTGGAATGAGATTGGAGAGTCCCTTAAAATTACCACGGATAGCTCGCAGAATATTTTTCGTTTCCTCGCACATGAACTGACGCACAAAATGGTGGGGGACATCGCCAATGATAATGCGACGATCTACATACAAGAAGGTTTTGCGTCGTATTTAGAAGGGACTATTGTACGAGATACGTCAGGGAATGTCATATACAACCCCAAAAAGGCGTCAGAAAGGGCGGCAAAAGCCATTGAAGTCAAAAAATCGGTGAAATCAATCGATGAACTAGGAACCATTGATTACACAAATCCAGAGGGCTCGATGTATCGGGATGGCTTCTTATTATCGAACTATTTGATTCAAATGAAGGGACTGCCCACCTTTTTTAATATGCTTCACTACTTATCGAAATTTGAGTATATCGATAAACGCAGTGAACATAAAATGGATATCTGCCAGATTCGAACTCTAGAGGCTATAGAGAAAATATATGGTCCTGCTGAAAAGGTTTCAGCGGATAGTAAAAACTATTATTTGAATTGAATTCTAGTCCAAATAATTCTTGATAAAGGCGTAAATCAAAAAAGACTGCCAAAGGGCAGTCTTTCTGTCTTCCTAGATATTAGGATTGTACTCTTTCCAATCCTTTTAATGCCTGTTCCCAGTCATCTATGCTGGATCCTTCCTTCCGTGGGTTCTTAGGTGCAGATTCATTGTTAGAGCGAACTTTACCGCCCTTCCAATATTGTTTACCCATCCAATAAACAAGGGTTCCGGCCATCATAATCGGCAAGATAGGAAGAAAGCCAATGGAACTAATGATATATCCTAACCATTTTTTCTTACCAAACCTGCGAAGGTACCATCCAACAACTAAAGCTGTCAGAGTGATGGAAACGAGTAAAATGCTAAACAAGGCTAAATCAAAATCACTAATCCCCAGGTTTACGCTCCATTGGGAAACAATTGATGCTAAATTACCTGGGACCAGCTCTTTCACATCAACTAGTTTTGCTTGCAGTCCGGTCTCCAAATTTTCTATGAAACTATTTGGATTCATTATTCCTTACTTTCCTTTAGCAAGGCCAACTCACGTTCTACCGCTTCTTGTATTTCCAAGTTTACAGTTGGGACAGAAGGGATAAAGTAGGAAGCAGCCGAAGCTTGTGCCTCTAATTGTTGTACATAATCTTCCACACGGCGGAACCCTTTCAAGGCATTGTCCGAACTGAAGGAAGCAACCGCTTTTTGAAGCTGCTCTTGTGCCTTAGCTGCATGTGCACGTGAGATTAGCACAAGTCGTCTATTTGATAATTCGTTGTATTTTTCAAGCAATACATCAATTTGTTCACGAAGAGCGGATGTCTGTTGTTTCATTGCTGCATGCTGCTCTTGATAGAGCTTCAGTTTTGCTTCCTGTTGCAACTTTTCTTGAAGAGCAATTCTTGCAATGGTGTCTTCACCTTTTTCGACTGCAAGCTCAGCTTGATGTGTACGTTTTGCAACCACTGCCAAGGATTCTGCCACAAGCTGCTCATGACGTTTTTCTAAGTACAGCTGATGACCCAATGTTTCCTTTGCCTTCTCAACTTGCTCGTCCAATTCACGCATATATTGATTTAATAGACTGATTGGATCTTCCACCTTATCTAATAATTCATGTAAGTCCGCCATAACGATTGTTTTTACTCTATTAAAAATACCCATTTTACTTTTCCTCCTTAATAATATTTCTTTCCCATGCATCTAAAATTTGTGAGTTGCTGCTTACCACAGGTGCTGTCGTATAGCCATTTGTGCTGAACCTCTTTTGTTTAGAGGAACCTGTTTTCTTAAACAACCAGTAAGCACCCGCTCCAATTGCTAGAAACGGAAAGGCTCCCTTTAAGGCTGCTGCAAGGCCTACACCAATTAATCCGTAACCAGCCCACTTCTTCCATACTTTATCTCCGGCATGTTTGCGAAGTGAGATGCCAAAGAGTGTAATACCTGCACCGACAAGAGTTCTTGTCCAACCGAAGTCAAAACCAAAGCCATGCTTCCCAACATGGCCCATCATGCCATGACCTTGACCGCCTTGCATCATGCCTTGTACAGGGCCGCCCTGGGCCATACCAGGACCTTGTCCGCCTTGCATCATGCCTTGCTCAGATCCTCCTTGCATCATGCCATGACCGCCGAAGTGGCCAAAGTGTCCGATACCTGGAAGTAGATGCGAACCAGCCCAGATTGCAGCGGCCCCGACTGGAAGCCAAAATAACCATTTTTTCTTCATTGTGTAATTCCTCCTAAACTGAAATGTCTATATTTTTTTGTTGTTATCTCGGTTACAAGATTGATTATGTATAATGCCCCTTAACTTTTTCTTAATAAAAAAATAAAATTTCACAGCTGCTGTCTTTTTTAAAATAGGGGAGGTTAGTGGAAGAAGGACTTATTCAGATGTTGTAGAATTAAGTTTTAATAGTAAAAATATGGGGACGTTAGAATTTCATTAGGAGTGATAAAAATGGCGCGTGTTTTATTTATTAATGCCGGATCGGAAGGACATTTCAATCCAACGATTGGAGTTGTGCAAGAGCTTATTTCGCGCGGGGAAGAGGTAGTGTACTTTACAATAGAAGCTTTCCGTGAGCGTATGGAGAAGACGGGAGCTACTGTACGAACATTGGACGGGCAAAAATTTATTAAAGCCTTTATGTCGGGTGGAAGAAATTATTTACTTGAAAGAATTAACGGACTTTTACATACGGCAGATATTGTCATACCTAGCGTGCTTGAACAGATTGAGGGAGAACATTTTGATTACATCATCCACGATTCCATGTTTGGTTGTGGACGGTTACTTGCCCAAATCCTTAAACTTCCGGCCATCAATTCTTGTACATCCTTTGCACAGACAAAGGAATCATTCGATAAACTGCTGGAACAGCTTTCTAAAAACATTCCTACAGAACTGCTTAAAGAAATAAACGATGAATATCAAAGCCTGACGGCGAGGTGTAAGGAAAAATATGGTGTTGAAATCTATTCTCCTTACGAAGTTTTTTGTAATCCAGCACCACTTACAATCGTTTATACAACTAGGGAGTTTCAACCTTTTGGAGAAGCTTTCGACCAAACTTATAAATTTATAGGTCCCTCGATTTCCACACGATTCATTCAAGAAAACTTTGACCTTACAGCAATCGAGGGAAAAAGCCTAATTTACATTTCACTGGGGACTGTCTTTAACCAAGCTATTGATTTTTATAAGCTTTGTTTTGAAGCATTTGGGAACACTGATCATACCGTTGTCATGTCCATTGGGGAAAGAACTCAAATATCTGATTTGGGAGAGATTCCTATAAACTTCATTGTGAAAAATTATGTTCCACAAACGGAAGTGCTGAAACACACGAAATTATTTATCACCCATGGTGGAATGAATAGTACCAATGAGGGCCTCTACTACGGGGTTCCGCTAATTGTAATTCCACAAAACGCGGATCAGCCGATCATTGCCAGGCAAGTCGCCAATATCGGAGCCGGTATTCAATTACCAATGCAAGGCTTGACTACAAACCAACTGCGTGAAGCCGCCAATCATGTGTTTAATGATCCATCTTTCCATAGAGCTGTTTCAAACATAAGGGAATCCATTCAAAAAGCGGGAGGATATCAGCAGGCTGTTGATGAAATTTTCGAATTTAAACGAGAATACGACATCTAAATTATATATTTTTCAGCTGCCATTATTGGCGGCTTTTTCTTGTGGTGTATTTTTTGAAAAACAGAGGGACAGATTAAACTAACCAATCTGTCCTTCTCTGATGGTATGACTAGTTTAAACTTCATCCTCTCTCTTCGTGACTACTTTTTCATGACCACATCGGTTACATATAAACCAAGTCGCAATATATCCCCATCCATCGGGTCTCTAATCTGTTTCTTCATAAACGTGCCCTTTTAATTTACAGTTGATTTTCGCTAAAATACCCAAAATAAAAACCTCCCTGAATTAAAAGTTGATTTTTTGTTTTTTCATCTATATGCTCCGATGCTTGTAATCGTTGTTTTAAGTTTTCACTACAATCATTACAAAGAAGTAAATAATCTGGGCTGGTTCTGCTTTATTGTTTATCTTTAGAATGATAAAAAGAGTTGCTTTCGCAAGCAATCCTTTTAAAGTGAACTCGGGGGACCGTGTTTTATTTGTTATAATTGAGAGATCGCCTGTTGAGTTGACCATGTAGCACTGCTGAATGCATGATAATTTGTAATAGCTGCTTGAAAATCCTTCTCACTTATGGTGGCAGTGGCATCATAAACAACAGCTGTTTGGAATCCATTCTCGATTAAGTCTCTCATATGTGATTCTACACAAATGTTTGATAGAACACCTGCCAAAATCACCTTTTCTTTTCGATGCTGACGTAATTGGTACACTAGATCATTTGTCTGTGGACTGGCAATCTTATGGGATGTCGCAATGACAGTTTGGTTAGATAAAATGTATGGCTTAAGTGACGGAACCCAGTCGGCTCCTACAGAAGTGTAGTCATTTTGTTTTTGATATATTCGAAGCTTTAATAACATTTCTTGTTCAGCCCCAGTAAATTGCCAACTATAATCATGGGGATATATATAATGAGGGGAGATAAAAAGTTGATATCCTTTACTCATGGCTGTACTTATTAGAATTTCTAGGTTACCTAGTGTGTTGTAATGCTCAATAATTTTTTTTGTTAAATGGTATCCTTTACCTCCGGGGGACAGAAAGTCATTTTGCGGGTCCGTTATGACAATGGCGGTGTTAGAGGGATTGGGTTTAAACATTCTTTTTTCCTCCCATTCACATAAATTAGTATCCTGTCTTTTAAAATTCAACTTTGTTCTTGATGAATATATATTGATGGGGGCTTGGACTCATTCTGTTTTTTAATGGAGTTTGGTATGAACAATTAGGATTAGATGACCATATTGATCTGTTTAGAAAGTAAAGAAGTATTGAAATGGAGGTCTTATAAGATGTTAAAAAATGATGAATATTTTATAAGAAAAGCAATAGCAATGGCTTTACAAGCTAGAACAGAAGGAAATGAACCTTTTGGAGCTATTTTAGTTAAAGATGAAGAAATTGTTATGATTGGAGAAAATAAAATAAATACCTTCTGTGATCCTACTCATCATGCAGAAATTGGGCTTATAAGAAAGTTTTGTTCTGAACATAATATTTTTGATTTAAGCGAATATACCGTATATACCAGCTGTGAACCTTGTGTAATGTGCTCAGGAGCAATGGTTTGGTCAAATTTAGGGAAATTGGTATATAGTGTATCGCATGATCAATTAGCAGAAATAGCTGGGAGTAACATTATGATATCCTGTAAGGAAGTCTTTGAAAAAAGTCCTCAAAAACCAATAGTGATTGAAAGAATATTAAATGAAGAAGGTTTAAAAGTATTTGAGGGATATATTTTTAAATAATATGCATTTATTATTAAGTTTATAATTAAACACGCAACGTTTATCTTTCGTACATTCGTTAGTGATGCCGTATACTGGTATCACTTTTTATATTTCAACCAAGAAATTGTGATGTCTTTCACTTAAACTGTAAAGGTGCGTTTCTACAATAAGTAGAGATGCATTTTTTTATTGAAGTAACGGGGCAGGTTAGTAACCAGAATAGTATTCTGAATAAATTTGGTATATTGGGTAAAATTAACTGATAAATATTGTTTCTTCAGGGGGGTTAATTTGAATTATTTTGAAATATTATATGATACTTTTAAACCTTTTTTAGATGGTGAAAAAAAACCATTAAATACATTAGAGGTAGGTAATATTTGGCTATATGCAGGAATGGGTCAAAATACATTACGACTTGAGGAGGTTTGGGTAAACACAATTCAAGATAATGAATTAAAAGAAAAAGTTAATAATGTTTTCCTTGTTCATAAAGAAATTGTAAATGAATTAAATGAGTTTCTATTGAAAGAAAGTGTGTCATTACCCAAACCTAGTGCACCTAAGCCAATAGATGATTATCATGCTATCCCAGAAGGGGCGAAATCTACGGACCAAGAAATCGCTAATTTATTATCTTATAACCTTTTAGTTGCTATGACTCATGGAATGAGAATATTAACGGAATCAATACGTGCAGATATTGGATTTATGCTTTCAAAGTTTTTACTCAAGCATTTATCTGTTGCAATACCATTAAAACAACTTATGGTAGAACGAAATTGGATTCAAGAAGCTCCTCCATATATTAATAATGCCAAGTGATAAATACTTGTTGTACTATCGGGTGCTTTTGTAGAATAACAAAGCTCTTAATGTACCGGCGGCTTTTTATGAATTAACTGCAGATCATTAAAGAAGAGAGATGGAAAATCCATCTCTCTAACCATTAAAACTACTATATCCAAAGTTTAAATAATCCTTCAGTTATCCCTAAGTTGTACATATAGAAAATCCCAAACACTATACTAATCACACCGGTTACTTGAGTAAGTGTTTTATTCAGCGTTAATTTTTTGGCACTGAAAACGAATGGAATCCCTATTATTGTGGTAAAGAAAAGCATTCCAATAATTGTCCCTGTACCAAATATAAGGATATAAATAGCTGCTTCCCAAACACTTTTAACTGTACTCATTGTTAATAGAACCATGGCTCCACTTCCAGCAAGGCCATGTACTAAACCAATCACCAAAGATTTTAAATAGGAAACATTTTTATGTTGGTTTTTATGCTCATGTTCACTACCAAGGTTATGAGAGTGGACATGTTTATGATTTTCTCCATCGTGCTTATGCTGATGTAAGTGGATATTCTTAAAGGAAAGGATAGTTGAAGCACCAAGATAAACAAGCATTATACCTACTAAAAACTCAAGTGACATAGCCCATTTTTCAGGTATTTCACCCTTCATAAAAATAAGAATAATGCCAATAATAAATAATGTAGCAGTATGACCTATTCCCCAGAATACTCCTGCTAAAGACGAGCGAAATAATTTTTTACTTTGACTAGCAATGGTAGACACAGCAATCACATGGTCTGGTTCTATTGCATGCTTGATACCAAGCACAAACCCTAGAGCTAGAATTGATAGAAAACCTACCTCCACTAATTTTCCTCCTTAAATACATGTATTGATAATAAAAAAGCCAAAAACAGTGCTTTCTTAATATTATCACAGAAGTGGATTGGTAGTTTGTTTATTAAACATATTCGTTCAAAAAAGGTTTAGGTTCCTTCTTTTTAAATATAAAATTCAATCCCGTTTTCTATATAGAGTGTGTTTGGTAATCCGGTTTGGTTTACCAAATATTCAAATACATTTTTTGCGGTGCTTCTGATTATCACGCTTAGACCTATGTTGTCAAACACGCGTGCATAGCAGCGGATAATCAATGTGTTATTTTCTCTTAACAGATGATAATAGACGGTTTCTTTTTGTATTTTCGAAAAACAGTGGATAAATAGATATTCATCTGTTGGTTCGATTCCTTTTATCAAAAGTTCTTTTTGAACAATTCGCTGTATTTCCGCGATTTGTTTTTCTGATAAATTTATTCTCATACCAGATTCACCATCTTTTTTTAAAATTAAGAGAGTGACAACCTTTTCCACTCCTCATAACTTATTTAATCCAAGCACCATCTGTACCTAATCTGTATTTTCCAATCCATATAAACTAGTAAACTTAATATATTTTCACAATATTCCCAACTCTAATTACAAATAGAATTTTAACACAATTCCTCTAATTCTATGAATGGGGCAGGTAGTAAAAGCTGCGCCTATTTAAGCAAGAACGGCTCACCTGATTCATCAAATGCGTGCTTATTATCAAACGCATAAGGAGTTGGTCCATGCTGAATATAATAGTTGTATCTCTTGAAGGCCTCCTCCCAGGAAACATCTTTCACCTTTTCCGTCCACCACACCACATATGTAGGTGGTTTCCCCTGATAAGGTTCAATCCACTTGTTCCTGTCTCTTATGGCTTGCCTATGTTGGCCTGAATAAGTAAACCGATATAAGGATTGCAGGCTTTTCCATACAGTTAGTGTAAGAATGGGCGCACCTTCCCCTTTGATCGCTTCCTCAGGGAATGGCACTCCATAAGGTGAAAACTCCTCTATAAGCTGCCCTGATTTAGCGGCCTGTCGAATTACCTCGTATCCCACTTCAAAAAACTCACGAGAGGCAGGATGTTCATACGGATGCTTTAGCCTCCCAACAGTATAGATTGCAACAAAAGCCATCATCATCTCCCCATTTCCACTTTTTACCTACATATATTCAAGAAGGACTGGACTAATTCCTAATGGCTAAATTGATTAAAACTAAATAGCGGTATATTCTACAAATTTGTG
>NZ_JBITPF010000073.1:0-52096 GCF_050468025.1 Neobacillus sp. NRS-1170
GGTATTCTACAAAAGTAATCCTTCATTCTACAAATGAGGAATTACTTCAATAAATATTAAGGTATATTCTACAAATTTGTGGTGGTATTCTACAATTTTAGGGGTGCTTCCTACAAATTTGGCTGGGTATTCTACAAAAGTAATCCCTCATTCTACAAATGCATCATTCTTCGCTTTTGTACTCTAAAATATCTCCAGCTATCTTTAAAAACAGTGTTGTCACTTGTTTCATAAAAAGCACCTCACTTATTTATTGTAAAATATCCACAAAAATATCATTACGAAAAAAGGACAAAAAAAAGCGTTGTATTATGATACAACGCCCAAATTGCCATCTTAATATTCTCAACCTTGTGCCTGAGATTCCCTGTCAATCGCTTCGGGTTGTTTTTCCATCCATCCATGTTTAACCATTATATTGAAACAAAAGGCACCAGCCTCTATCGCATGGGTAAATACTTTCGTGTAATTTAATATGATATCCGATCTTAAGCTGGAACCAATTCCTGCACCATAATAGGAAAGGGCTGTATTTACTAAAAAGGCTGCGTGAAACATGATCAATTTGTCGGAAAACGGACTGACTGTAGAATCAGTGATTTCAGCATCCCAATTCTCAGGTGTTGGCAAATGTTCTTGTTTTAAAATATTGCTAAAACTTTCGGCATCTTTATCTGCTAATTTCACATTTTTTAACATAAAGTCATGAACATCTTCCGTCTTTGCCACCTGACTAAATGCCAAACTTAACGACCTGACAAATCCAGTTTTCTTTGAATTAAAGAAAAGGTTGCTGACCTCCGAACTATTGAGCGGTCTTTTGTCTCCAATTAAATCTGAAAGGATCCCTGTTGAGTTCACTAACTCTTTTCCAAGAGGGGAAGGAATAGATGGAACCCTCGAAAAATTTGGTTGAGTTTTAGACAATTGGACTATTTTTTGAAAAAAGTCTTTAGCAGTTATCGTACATTCAAAGAAGTAATTTTGGATGTCTGACCGCTCGCAGTTTGTTACTGCAAAGGCATAAGCAGATAGCCCATGGATCGTCATAATGTAAGAGTAAAAGAGTAAAATTGATCAGAAAATAATCGTGGAGCATTAAGATTTACATCATCTTCAGTAAATCCCATTGGGACTTGGAAATTCTCACTTTTTAAGAATTTGGTGATTTCAGTGATATGGTTTTCAGCCAACTGCAATCCGAATTCTAAAATAGGCTTAATATCTTGGTTTTCAACAATTTTAAGAAAATATTTGTATACACATATTGCCATACTATCGCCTAAATACTGAAGCCAAAGAGCGGATACTTCTGCAGCAGTTAAGGGGTTTTTCTTTGACTTATTAAACAATCCCAAAAGAAATACCTCCAATTTTTCCATCGTTATATTGAGATTATTTTATGGCATTGTTTATGATGTATACGGAATAAGTGGAGGAATTTTTGATTTTGAGAATGCGAAATCTGGTTAATTTTTTTTCATCGAATAGATTAATCATTTAATCCCTTTCCATTGAGAATTTGCTCCACATATTTTTCAACCCTTGATTCTCGAGTTTTGGATTGTTTAGGCTGAGAAAAATGAAGGATATACGCTCTTTGCCGTCCAGGTGTCAAGGCTTCAAATGCCGTTTTCAGGGCAGGGATTTCACCGAATTTATTTTCAAGTTCTTCAGGAATTATGTATTCTGTCGTCTTTTTAAAATCTACTTCCAAACCGGCTTTTTCGACTTCGATGGCTTCATAAATATAGTTTTTCAAGATGGTTTCCATATTAACGATTTCTTGAACATTGGTGAACCGAATCTGGCGCGCCGCCTGTACATTCTCCGTTTGTTGGACAAGAATACCATGGGCATCCTTTAACAAGGCCCCTTTGTGAAACAGAAGCGCACAATATTCTTTAAAGCCATGTATTAAAACGATATTTTTATTCTTAAACGTGTAACAAGGATGCATCCATTTATATTCTTCAGTCAGCTCACAGTCAAGAACGATATTTCGCAGCTTCTCATATTCGTCCTTCCACTTTTTTGCTTTACTTAAAAATTCATCAACCTTACTATTTGTCATCCAGGACACCCCTCATTTTTACTTCCGCCAAAAAGTGGAACAGTCTGCTTTATCCAAAATATTAAACTCGATCATTCTCTCAAGTAAGGCGAAGTCAACCGGACTGCTCCACGGGAGACGTACCAGCCCCTTGGTGTGACCATAGCCAGCCTGCACAATTTCATCAGAAAAACGATTAATCCCTGCCTCTTCAGGGGCAACAGCCAAATGCTGCTTGGCAACGCTAAAGCCAATAATATAGGTGCCGTGATCGGTAAACATAGGCTGATTCCACTTAATTTCTGGCATTAAATGCGGATATTTTTTAGCTACCCATCCTAATATTTCTTCCGTTCGCTCCCGATGCTGCGGGTTATCAATACGCGCTAAGAATTCTGCAAAAACTTCCATGTTGTTCCCTCCTAAAATGTTGTTGGTATAAAAAAGAGGATACAGTACATACTATATCCTCTAATCTTTAATCTAAACTTCTTTAGTTATATCATACTGTAACAATTGGCCATGGTCATAGAATTTCTCAAAAATAATCCCCATTAAATAGAAAAATAATAAGCCAAAACAAATGTGAATGATGGTAAATGTACCTCCAAATGAAGCAAATTCATATACAATAACCGGTAATTTCGCGGTAGTCCAAACTCCTAAAAAAAATACAATGTAGCGTATGCTTGCTCCTTTTTTTAATAAAAGTGCTGCAATCGGAAAAGCTACGTAGAGGGGGCCAGCTGCAATTACGCCTAATAATAGGGAGAACAAAATGCCATAGATGCCGGATTTTTCTCCCATATATCTAATTAGTGTTTCTTTCTCCACCCATTTATCTAGCAACCCTACGAATATTAAGACTGGAGGGAGTAGAAAAAGCATATCTAAAATGCTTTTTCCGGTTAATTGAATTGCTTTCCATCCCACCGATTGGTTTATAAAGGTAAGGATCATAAGACCAAATAACAAAATCAAAAAGAAACGATATCTTTTTAATGTATTCATCCCATCACCACCCAAATAATATATGAAAATAGTAGAGACATTAACATTGCAGAAGCGTTGCGAGCATAGGCAAAGCTGCGCCCGAATATCTTTTGTTCCATCGGTAACGATGTGATGCCTACGGACATTAATGTAGACATTAATACAGCTACTTGGGGAAGTCCTGCTCCATTTTGGACTAACGTATGTCCAAGAGGAAAGACAACAAAGCTTGGAACTAGGGCAATAGATCCGATAAATGCTGAATAAACAATACCTGTCAATCCAGATTTTTCTCCAATGATGGATGAAATGAAAGATGGAGTTAATATGGATAGTGATAGTCCAACGAAAAGCATAATGGATAGCATGTCAGGTAAAATATTTCGAAAGCTTTTCCAGGACTTTGATAGAGCATCTCTAGTTTTATTACGATCTTTTATAAAAGAAATACTCAGAAGAAGAATCGCTAAAGCGTAAAGGATCGCACCACTAATCATGATCGTACCCCTTCCATTCTTTGTATTTATTTAAGAAAAAGGATAAATTCTTCATTTTTTCTTCAATATCTATTTGAAAATCATCTAATTTTCTTTTTCCAACTGGAGTAATTTTGTACATCTTGATCGGCTTATCTTGTTCAGATGTGTCCAAATAAGACTCAACAGCCCCTTCTTGTTCTAAGGTTTTTAAAGTGCGATAAAGAATGGCACTATCAATTGGATTGATGGGAAGCTGTTGTTCACATTTCTGCAGAAGTTTCCCTCCATAGCTATCTCCCTCTGTTAAAAAAAGCAAAAGAAAGGCACCTGTATGTCTCCCTGTATGTTTCATGAAATTGAAAACCTCCTTTAATATCTTACTGTTAATAACAGTATACTGTCATCTACAGTAATATGTCACTAACAGCATGTATTTTTTTTAAAAAATAAAAGGTACACCTCCATGTATGAGCGTGTACCTTAAAAAATTATCTATTCATCTCGCGTTGTATCTCCGGATGATTCATAAGAATGTCATTTCCGTAATAATAACTAATGGCCAGTGTAACAACTAGACCGATATAGATGAAAAATAGCTGTGCTTTTGTTTTTTTATCCGTTTTATAATAGGTTTCCGTTGTCAGTACTTCCTTTTTATACGCTGCTAATTTTCCTTCTAATTGCTTAAGAATCCCCTCAATAACTTGCTGATTGTTGCTGCTATCATCTTCACTCATAGAAAAGGTACCGGATAAGTGTTGAAGATAAAGCTCCTTTTTCATCTTTTCAATTTCCGAATTCAGTTTATTGAGTGTTTCGATTATCTCCCGGCTCGTGACTTTCCATTTTGCCTTGCTGGCCATTTCTTGGATGGAATCTAAATCGTGTGATTCATGTTTTAATTTTACTAGTAAGTGCTCAAGTTCTTGGACTTCCAGTTGGTCGTCCTTTAACCTTTTTTGTCTTTTATATAATTTATACCATTCCATTGAGCCCAGGATGACGATAAAGAATCCGAGGAAACTAATATTCATGACGGAATATGCCAATAATAAGATGATTCCTAATCCCCACAGCTTGGTACTAATCCCTGCGGCGATTCTTCCGCCATCTAATGGGGTGATGGGGATTAAATTAAATAAATTGATCATCGCGCCCAATATAATCAGCAGGGCCCAGAATGGTTCATGTGTGTATAAATACAAAGGAATGGCAGGCAAAAAGGATAATAATCCAAATAGAGGCCCCATGTAGGCGACATATCCCTCATCTTTTGCATTTTTTGGCATTTCCTTCATTCCAATAACTGCCCCCATAAAAGGAATAAATATAGCTGGGCTTACAGGCAGCTTAATCCTTTTAGCCGCATACGCGTGTCCCATTTCATGGACAAACAGTAGGTAGACTATAGCTACTGCAAACTTCCAGCCAAAAATAAAGGCATAGGCTCCGAGCGTAATAAACATGCTCAAAAGCGTTTGCAGCTTAAGAAATTTAAAAACTACTAAAATATATTTTAATTTACCTAATAATAAAACTCCGATTGTTCCTAATATTCCCAAAGAGGTTTTCTTTTTTTTCACATAAACATCTCCTTTTGTAGAAGAAAATGACGCCGTATGTCTATTATACAAGAATATATTGGAAAGATGCTTTAGAATTAATTACGATCAAAATGGAAGGGATTTTTGGGGAAAAAGTCTACAAATGGAAGGTTTTTAATCATTGTGGAAGTACTTCTCACTTTAAACAAGTTATTAAATAAACTATAATTATCGTATAATAGAATTAAATAACCTTAATACAATAGAAATAGTAGTATTTGAGACAGAAAAGGTGTGTTACTTGGTCGCGCCTCAGTTTGGTGTGCCGCTGCATCTTTCTGCAAATTTCAGGAGAAAAGGTTGGTAAAAATGATGAGCATAAACGAAACGAAAACAGACGTCATTTTAATCGGCGCCGGAATCATGAGTGCAACTTTAGGAACACTCTTGAAAGAATTAGCACCGGAAATGGAAATTACTGTGTTTGAAAAGCTCGCCAACGCAGGAGAAGAAAGCTCTAACGAATGGAATAATGCGGGAACAGGGCATGCGGCACTGTGCGAGCTTAACTACACCGTCGAAAAACCAGATGGTTCTGTAGATATTAGTAAAGCGATTAATATTAATGAACAGTTTCAGGTCTCC
Source organism: Neobacillus sp. NRS-1170 (assembly GCF_050468025.1). Classification (NCBI taxonomy): domain Bacteria; kingdom Bacillati; phylum Bacillota; class Bacilli; order Caryophanales; family Bacillaceae; genus Neobacillus; species Neobacillus sp. NRS-1170. The sequence goes on from NZ_JBITPF010000073.1 coordinate 5,715, forward strand.
ATGCAGTTTTGGTCTTATCTTGTAAACAGCGGGCTGATCCAAAATCCAGAGGAGTTTATCAGACAATTGCCTCACATGAGTTTAGTACATGGGGAAGAAAATGTAACTTTTTTAAAGAAGCGATTTGAAGCGCTGTCAAACAATCCCCTATTTAAAGGGATGGAATTTTCCGATGACCATGACAAACTGATTGATTGGATTCCGCTTATTATGGAAGGCCGTACCTTGAATGAATCGATTGCGGCAACCAAAATCGATTCAGGAACAGATGTTAACTTTGGCGCTTTAACGCGCATGTTGTTCGACCACTTAACGAAGCAGAACGTCGAATTGAAATACAATCATCAAGTTGATGATATTACCCGTACGAGCGATGGCTTATGGGAATTGAAAGTGTGGAATATGGCTACTGGAAACATCGAACGTCATACTGCCAAGTTCATCTTTATTGGCGGCGGGGGCGGAAGTCTTCATTTACTGCAAAAAACCGGTATTCCTGAGTCAAAGCATATTGGAGGATTCCCTGTAAGCGGACTATTTATGGTATGTAACAATCCGGAAGTTGTCGAGCACCATCATGCAAAAGTATACGGTAAGGCTAAGGTTGGTGCACCGCCAATGTCTGTACCGCATCTTGACACAAGATTTATCGACAATAAAAAATCGTTACTATTTGGACCATTTGCCGGTTTCTCACCAAAGTTCTTAAAAACGGGCTCCATGATGGATTTGGTGACTTCCGTAAAACCGGATAATCTCGTAACGATGTTGGCTGCCGGTGCAAAAAACATGTCATTGACTAAATACCTGATCGAACAAGTAATGTTATCGAAAGAACAGCGCATGGAAGAGTTGCGTGAGTTTATCCCGAGCGCGAAAGCCGAAGATTGGGATTTAGTCGTAGCAGGCCAGCGTGTGCAGGTTATCAAAGATACGGAAGCTGGCAAAGGAACCCTTCAATTCGGTACAGAAGTAATCACAGCCGCTGATGGCTCAGTCGCCGCGTTACTTGGCGCATCTCCAGGCGCTTCAACTGCTGTTCACGTTATGCTTCAGGTAATCAACAAGTGCTTCCCGGACCAGATTGCGGAATGGGAAGGGAAAATCAAAGAAATGATACCTTCCTATGGAGTGTCACTAATGAAAAACCCAGAGCTTCTGCAGGAAATTCATACTTCCACGGAAGAGGCCCTTGGCCTGCGTGAAAAGGAATTGGTCTATAGTTAAGTAATTAAAGCAAAGAACCTTTGATCCATCCTTGGATTGGGGGTTCTTTTTTTATTTTGTGGTTGGGGGGGACAATTAGGAACGTCTAGTGTCCAGGGGCACGGATATTTCGGGATAGAGGGAATCAGCGGCCCAGTCTGATGCCCTTAAACAAGTTGAGGATTGGAATTTTAAAATTGAAGCGGTTCTACTATTTGTTCCCCATTCATCCCCATGTAAATGGCCTTTTTTTCGGTAATATTTACGTTATAGGTTTTAATTCCTGCGTTAGCAATCTCTCTTAAAAAGTCTAAAAAGGGAAGTGTAATGTTTGCGATTATTTGTATTGCCTGATTTCTATCAAAGTGATTTGAAATCACAAAATTAACCTGAGGTTCAGTTTTTAGCTCTGTGTGCTTGCCTTTGTATGTGGCTTGACCAGTGGCAACATTAATATCGTATTCAACAATTCCGATTTGAGATAATTCCTCCAAAAATTCTGCAAAACTTGTCTTACCAGTGCTTCTTCTTTCAATAATCTCATGAACCTCTTTTTCTGTTATTTTGTCACTCATGATCCGTTCCTCCATCTAGAATTTTTCTTCATCATTTTAACCGTAAAGATAGTTCTTATGCCTAAAATAGTAATGATCAGAGGACACGACAGCCGGAAAATCTAAAAATGTTTAATAGACGGTTTCTATGGGACAAAAGCAAGCGCCCAATTCTTTAAAATGTCCCATAGACGGATTCTATGGGACAAAAGCAAGCGCCAAATACCTTAAAATGTCCCATAGACGGGTTCTATGGGACAAAACCATGCACCAAATACCCTAAAATGTCCCATAGACCGTTTCCAAGGACATAACCCCCCATAAACCAAAGAACCGAGTCCGCAATAAGGATAATCGCTGTAATTCGCATCTTTCAATAAAAAATATTTTTAAAAATCTTTCGTCCAAAATGAACCATTATTCGGTCTAATAAAGTAGATAACAAAAAGGGATGAAAAAATGACTTTATCTGGAAAAGATGGCATCTTGAATGAAAAGTTATTTATTACATTATTTGAGACACATAAAGATTCAATATATAGGATGGCCTATTTGTATGTGAAAAATCAAACTGACTCCTTGGATATTGTCCAGGAGGTGGCCTATCGCGCTTTTAAAAACAGAAAAAGCTTAAAGGAATTGAGTTATTTTAAGACCTGGATCATGAAAATCACCATCAACGCATCCATTGACCTTCTAAGAAAGAAAAAGAAAGTGGTAGAGCTGCATTTTACTAGTGAACTAGGAACACAACAAACAGAGGAAAGGTACTCTGATTTATTGTTACATGAGCTGCTAAATGCATTAGAGGAAGATGAAAAAAAGTTGATTTTTCTAAAGTATTATCAAGAATACACATTCCAGGAAATTTCGGAGATTGTTGGCTCACCAATCAGTACAGTAAAGTCTAAAATTTATCGGGCATTGGAAAAAATTCGTTTGGAGCATCGAAAGGAGGAGTTTTCATGAACAAGATTCAGAGTGAACTAGAAAAAATTCAAATTCCAGATGAAGTGATGGATCGTATGTATAAAGGGATCGAACAAGCAAAAAGGGAAGAAAAGGATACCAGGGTCTCAAGCAAAAGAAAGAAGCTAATCGGGTCATTAGCTGGACTTGTAGCGGTTGGAGGATTGTTTTTTGGTTCTACCTTTGTCTCCACCGCAATGGCTGAGGTGGCAGCAAAGATTCCGTATTTAAAAAATGTATTTTTGAAAGACGTAGATAAAGAGGGTGCAAAATCCGTTTTTGCTCTAGTTCGGGAAGAGGGCCTAAAACGCGGATACGAGGTGAAAGGAATAAGGGTGGGTGGATTTTTTAAAGAGGAAGATCCCGATAAAGTAGTCGTCCATCTAGCAAGCAAAGATTATAATGAAAAAACAAAAATGGATGCTGAAAAGCTTACGAAAGAGATGCTCGCCGCGAAGGGATATTATGCAAAGTCGATAGAGGTTCTCCCGTTTAAAGCTGATTTCTATGCATCCATGAGACGAATAAATAGAATAGAGATTGAACAAGCAAAAGAAATTCAAAGCATTCTTAAGAAGAAAGGTTATCGTGTCGATTTCGTTGGACAAATCTTCAGTATGAAAAAAGTTTTAGTGGTTATTCCGGAGCAGGAGCAACGAGTGGATGAAGTTCGGGATATCGTTCGAAACTATTTAACAAAAAAAGATTATGCAGAAGATTATCCAATTGATATTCGAACTGTGGATTTGAACAATGTGGACCAGGATACGAAACTAGAAAAAAATCTTCATTCGATTTTCGAGGGACTAGTGGCGAAGAAAGAAGAGTACAAAGTCAATTCTTTCACCTACTCTTCGAAAAATCGGCTTGTCATTACTATCGAGACCTCGCTTGAAAAAAGGACCAAAAGCTAAAAGAGCAAATTCGAAAAGAAGTTTCAGCACAACTAGACAAAGAATACAAAAAGCCTTACACCATTAACATGGTAGGCTTAGAAGAACTGAAACCAATTGGGGAGTAAAAGAGGGCCAATTTAGGAATCTTCGGCACTGCTTACATTTGAAACTTTTATTTTACCAGAATTGATATTGGTGAATGAGTTTATGCAGCCATCGCCAAAATTAAAATTGCCGCCGATGATCGTGCTATTGGCGGTATGGCTGTTTTGATAAGTTGCACCGAAATTAATGTTGGCATTATTTATTAGTGTTCGCACCTTAAATTGGCCAATATTGATTGAGCCTGCCATTTCTATCACCATCCTTATTCCATATTATTTTAAAAAGAGGCTTGTGATTGTCCACATGCCCAACAAAAATACGTTACTAGCCTTTTTTCAGCTTCTTCACAATCAGTATTAGAAAGAATAATAAAGGAATGTACCCGTAATTTATGATAAAGGCTATTTTCCCCGTATAATCGACGAGGGTGTGAATTTGCTGCCGTGTCTTAAAAAAATTAATGGTGATTAATACGACAATTGATATCAGAAAAACCCCATATTTTTGCTTTAAATTCGTCACTCTTTTTAAAATCCGGCTGGCACACCATAGACTAATGCAAACACTTGGGAGAATCACAAGATTCCAATTGGCGATTCCAATGAATTCAAATCTCTCTACAAAAGGCATTTCGACTATTTTCCACATCGTTAAAGTGGGCCAGATGTACCTTTTCAGCTGTCCTTCTGAAAAATAAGCAAACGTTATTACAGAAAGATAAAGATATTGTAAAGTGGTAAAAGACACACCATAATGAACCCATTTCTTTGATTTTTGCGGTTCTTTGATATACGGATAAACAAACAATAGTACCTCAAAGCCAAGGTAAGTAACGGACATTTGATAAGATGCCTTGACCAATTCTATTATCGAGTGATCAAGGATGGGAAGCAAGTTTTTAAAATCGGCATATGGTACTGTAAACAAAAAAGTGAACATTAAATAGGCAGGGAAAATTGTTCCGAAGAATGCCACCCCTGTCACGGTCCTGAACCCTCCAAAAACAATGTAAATGGCTAAACCACAAAAGGCTAGGGCATACCAAAAGGTACTCATATCCTGAAATACCCATACTTGAATAACCTCAATAAACGTTCTAAGTGTGGTGAGCATGATCAGGATAAAATAAACAACGAATGGGAGAGACAGCAGTTTGCCAATTATCCTTCCAAATACGAAAGTATGGGCTGTCACGATATCTCCATTAGCCGTTTCAGCAATTTTATACATAACCCATACCATGACATGAATACTTAAACCGGCAATAAGAACGGAAATCCATCCATCATATCCTGCAGATTGAGCGATTACGCGCTGAAAACCAAGGACTCCTACGCCAAACTGCATTTGATGAATGATAAAAAAAGCTAAAAATGGCGATATTTTTGCTTTTTCAGGTACAGTGTGTTCCATAGCGCTTCCTCCGGTTCCTATTCGTTTATGCTTCTCTTCCTTGGTGTACTACGAATAGGGGGTGTGTCCCTATAGCTTCTAAATTTATTTTTTCCTTGTATGGAAGAATTATCAATAAAGATTAGATGTGCAGAAGTGAAAAAGGAAAAAGGAGAAATGTTTTAAAAAAAATCTGCGAAAGAAATCTGACAGATTTTTATTATTTAAGATTTTCTTTTGGGCAACATCTTTGACATAAAGGGATATAATGGTCTAATTCCACGCTGGTTTTGATAGCTTCTTTGCTATTTAACCCGTATTGTTTTCCAACTGTTAAACATTTCCTATTAAGGTTCCCAACTTCATCTTCAGCTATCCTGATCCATTAGCTGAAGAAGATTAGAACGGTACTGAAGGCATACCCTACATTACTGTGCACCAATTGTCGGAAGGATTCATTCAGTTTCTGCTATTCTTTGGATGAAGGGAGGTCAGATGATGGATTTATTGAAGAACATGAATGAAGCATTACAGTATATTGAAGAAAACCTTAATCAAGAAATTGACTTTAAGGAAGTGGCAAAATTAGCTTTCTGTTCCGAATACCATTTTAAAAGAATGTTTTCTTTTCTTGCGGGGATTACGCTATCCGAATACGTTCGAAGAAGACGACTTACTCTTGCAGCGTTTGAACTGAATAATAGTAACTCAAGGATTATTGATGTTGCTATTAAATACGGGTATAGTTCACCAGATTCTTTTGCCAGGGCTTTTCAAGTTTTGCATGGTGTAACACCATCAGAAGCTAGAAATAATGGTCAGTTATTAAAAGCCTATCCACGAATGACCTTCCAATTATCCATTAAGGGAGGAAATGAAATGAATTACCGAATTGAAGAAAAAGAGGCATTTAACATAGTGGGTATCACGAAAAGGGTACCGATTGTTTTCCAAGGCGAAAACCAAGAAATCACTGCTATGTGGAAAACATTGAATACGGAGAAGATAAATAAACTTAAGGAATTATCTAATGTTGAACCGAAAGGGATCATTCAGGCATCTATTAACTTTTCAGAAGGCCGTATGGAGGAAAAAGGTGGTCTGGATCATTATATAGGAGTTGCGACAACGAAAGAGTGTCCAGAAAATCTTTCTACACTAAAAGTTCCTGCCTTATCTTGGGCTGTATTTGAGTCCATAGGTCCTTTTCCCACTACACTGCAGGAAACATGGGGACGTATTTATTCTGAATGGTTTCCGTCTTCAAACTATCAACAAACAGAAGGACCTGAAATTTTGTCGATTAAAGACAAAGATTTAACTTTACCAACTGTAAAAAGCGAAATATGGATTCCAGTTTTGAAAAAATTCGAAGCCCAAAAATAAAAAACCACTCAGAGTGGTTTTTTTAATCGCGCATTGCTCCTGCCTCTCGGGAAGTCATGGCACCTTGTCCTTGGCTTACATCGCTTTGAATTTCTTGTTTTACCTTTTGCGCATCAGTTCCAGCAGATGCTGTTGCTGGCTTCATATTAGAAGCTATATTACTTGCTTGTTGATTCTGTTGCATACAAATCCCCCCTCAAATTATGATTTAACAATCTTATTATTTACAAAAAGACACGCGGTATATCCCGAGAATTTGAGTGGGTCCTATGATTTTTTTCCTATTCAAAGGAAAAACTAAGAGCTAGTATGTGCACTTTTAATAGGGGAATGTCAGTATGGTCGTATTTTCTTTTTCAATTGTACTTTTTAATTGCGTTGCCTATAAAATGAAAAAACATCTTACCAAAAATCAAATTGTTCATATTTGGGCGTTTTCAATGATATTGGAAATTCTGTTTGATATATTCATCGATGAAAAAACAAATGGATACTGGTATTTTTGGAAAGGGATTGATTGGACAAATGTCATTGCATATACGATTCTCATTCCGCCTGTATGTGTGACATTTTTAAACTGGTATCCTTTTAATGGTTCGATGTTTAAAAGGGCACGGTATATTATCTTTTGGACCATTTTCCTTTTGATATATGAATTATTGTCATTACTTCCTCAACCTTGGGGATATTTTCACTACGGCTGGTGGAAATTGTTATATTCAGCTATTCTTGATCCCATTTTACTAATCATTTTACTGGGTTACTACAAATGGATCTGTAGAATTGAAAAAAGTTAAAAACAAAGGACTGCCTCATTATAGGCAGTCCCTCAATTGTTATCTGTTAAGCTCTTTTCTTAAAGCGTCCTACTAGAGGTACTACAATGATACCTGCTACTGCGACCTGCAAAATGTTGCCGGGGACGGAACCAAATGGCTGTACCCAGTTACCGTATAGAATCACTTCGGCAAAATAGTAGCCAACCACTTTTATGATCAGTGCAGTTGCAACTGCCAGCGTATGAACAACGACTCTTTTGCCAGGTACTTTTTCGGAAATAAGTCCGACTACGAAGCCCATTGCACCTACGATGACAAAGGTAAACGGTGACCAGATGGCCCAACCCGAGATAACGTCAAATAAGCCCATACCGAAGGCACCTGCGATGGCACCTGTTTTTTTGCCGTAAACCATGGCTGCTATGAAAAGAGGCACGTTACCCAAATGGATTAAACCTCCGTTACCCATTATTGGGAGCCTTATATTGATGAACATCGTGGCTACCAAGGTTAACGCGATGAAAAGTGCATTGATGACTATGGCTCTAGTTTTAGATGATTCTGTTCGTGATAATGTAGTATTCATATGATGACCCCTCTTTTTTTAAAAATAATATCATACAATCGTACATTTAATAAATATAATATTTTTTATTACAGAAGGAGCTAAGCGAATGAAGGTATCTTATATCCTTGATGTTCTCATTGGAATCACACATCCTTTATATGAATGGAGAAGCATTGATACACGGAGAATTGATACCCATATCCATGAATTGAAAAAGCTGCCCTGGTTTCAAGAATTATATCAGGAAGAAAAGTATCGAAAATTAATTGTGATGAACTATAGGACCCGACGATATCTAGATAGCCCGTTTCGCGTTAAGAGATTAATGAACAGCTCCAAAGCGCAGTTACATTTTCTAAAATTGCTTAACAAACAAATCGAGAAAAAAGCTAGACAGCCTAAAGATAATTTCTTATTTTAATCGGGTGCAAGAGTTGAGGATTGTCACTTGCTTATTTAGGTTAGTCGAAGGAAAGGAGGAAAATGTCTTTCATAAGGCGGATGAAGGGCCGCTACTGATGTTTAATAGCTGAAGTAGAGGAAGGACTTTTCCAACTTTTAAAGAACTCCCTATAATAACCTTTATAAAGATTGGGTGGTAATTATAGGAAGACAGCTGAAAGCAGACATTGATGACCAAATTAAAAAAAGTATAACCGAGAGACTTCGTGCCGCAGGTTGTGTTTTTGCAGAAGAAGAGGCTCGGCTTCTTATTTCTGAGGCACAAACATTGGATGCCCTCTCCACTATGGTCAGTCTTCGAATCTCAGGTACCCCGCTTGAACATGTCCTCGGTTGGGCGGAGTTTTGCGGCAATAGGATAGCAGTTAGCCCAGGAGTTTTCGTCCCGCGCCGCCGTACTGAGTTTCTCGTCCAAAAGGCAGTAGCCCTTTCTGAACCCGGGGTCATCGTCGTTGACCTTTGCTGTGGTACTGGAGCAGTAGGTGTCGCGATAGCAAAAGCCCTGGAGTCGATTGAGTTGTATGCAGTAGACATCGATCCAACCGCAGTAACCTGTGCCCTCCGCAATGTTACAACCGTAGGTGGCCTTGTTTATGAAGGGGATCTATATGAGCCGCTGCCTGCCAAACTACGCGGAAAAGTTAATATCCTAGTAGCAAATGCCCCTTACGTTCCTACTGAGGCAATCCAGCTGCTTCCACAGGATGCGCGTCTATATGAACCAAAGGTTGCGCTTGATGGAGGAAATGACGGACTAGATATTCAGCGAAGAGTAACTAAAGAAGCATCACTCTGGCTCGCTCCTGGAGGTCATCTATTAGTTGAGACAAGCGAAAGGCAGGCGCCTCAGAGCGTTGAAATCTTCACCCATTTCGGGCTGATCCCTCAGTTGATTCGCTATGATGACCTGGATGCTACCATTGTAATTGGAACCAAACCCACCAAATTAGAATAACTGAGTAATCCCCGTGACATTGTCAGGGGATTTTATTATGAAAAAGAGCTGCCCCAAAAAGGACAGCTCTCAAACGAAATAATACTAGTACTTGCATAGGAGTTTAGCAAGTTACATTAATAGTAACGACAAAGGATCAATAATAGTTTAGCCTTTTGAAAAAAATTTTTATTCTATTTTTCATGATTCAAGATAGTAACATAATACTTTTGCCAAATTTAGCAGATAGTAAGACCAAACTGTTGAATAAGGGTGTTTCTATTGCGCGTTGCTCTGTGCTTAACTCTTGTACTTTGCTGCTGGAAATTTGGAGATGTTAAAAACTGGAGAAATTATTACTCCACTATTTTATACCTTATTGTAAATAATTTATTATATAGCTACTTTGTTGGCGACAAAAATGTTCTATGGAAATTGGAACCTGATGTCTTATTAAACACTTCCTTTTCATTTTTGGTTCAAAACTTTATTAATTTTCCATGTATCGTAATTCTGTTTTTGACCTATTTACCTAAGTCTCCAAAGAAAGTAATAACCTATTTATTAATATCGGGATTCATTCTTGTTGGTATTGAAACCATAATGTTTATTACTGGAAAAGTCACGTATCATAACGGTTGGAATTATTGGTGGTCTGTTGCCTTTAATTTCTTATGGGCTATTATGCTGAGATTTCATTACCTAAAGCCTATTCCTGCTTGGGTGGTTTCGTTTTTAATTACAGCATTTTTTATTATTTACTTTCATGTTCCATTGCCTAAACACTAAACTCTTTCCTCCATTGCCAAACTCGACAATCTTTTACTGTATATTGATGAAAAAAAACCAGTAATGATACGGGTGGAAGCCATATTTAATTAAACGTTTGATTAAAGGCGAAAAATAGGGAAATCTATTGAATTCTGTTAGAATTTAAGAAGTTAGTCATTTTTACTAGAATGTTGTTGATTTTTCTTGTATTCCTTCAAACAATTTTCACAAGCCCATCATCACAAAAAACAGTCAAAAGCGCGGTTATTACCGTATTTAATCAAACGATTGTTTAGTATAGCACATACGGAATTTCATCGAATATGCTCGATGGGTGTAGAAAAACCAATGCTTTACGTTTTAAGGTTATTTTTCAACAAATTTTTTGCTTGTTCAGGAACAGAAAGCTTTATTTAACCGTGTTCTCAGCAATTTTAATCAATCGTCTGATTAAAATCGAATCCGGTAGAAATGAATCGGATTATGCAAGTTTTAGGAAGTTTTAACAGCTTAGAGAGGATAGTTAATATGCTAAAAGAAGTTTGTGTAGAGAATTTTACATGGGTTCCTCAAGCTATTGAAAAAGGGGGCCAGCGCATTGAACTTTGTGACAACCTAGCTGTTGGCGGCACTACCGTCAGTCACGGGGTAGCTGCCAAAACGATTTCCTATTGTCACTCGAAAAATATACAGGTAATGGCCATAGTCAGACCCAGAGGCGGAAACTTTATTTATTCGAGGGAAGAAACAGAGATCATGCAAAATGATATCGTCCATTTGAAACAGCTGGGGACAGATGGGGTGGTGATTGGCTTGTGAACCATCGGGTGAACCGAATTTTAACACATGGAGGGCCAAGCTTTAAACCAATTGAAGATAACCTAAGCCGTTTGAAGGAATACGTGGATTATGCAGCTGACAGAATCATTATTCTGCCTGGCGGAGGAATTACCGACAAAAACCTAAATCATATTGCAGGCGTGTTAAATGTAAGTGAAGTACACGGAACAAAAATTGTGGGGGAGCTTTGGTAGATGGAAAAACCCGACCTTCCTGTTAAGGGAAATCAGGTTTATTCTTCCAACTCCGTAAACCGAATTTCAGCTACTTTCCCCCAATTCGAAAAAGCATACTCAACTGCTTGGCAAGATATTGCGGTGTATAAGGCATATCGTTACGCAGCCAAGACACAATCGTACCGATAAGGGCAGAGGAACCATACCAGATAGCCACATCCCTTTGAATACCGGCAGCATCGCGAAAGGAGCTGCTCTCTGTTCTCTTTGTTATGGCTTCCGTAAGAATTTTTAATAACCTCTCTGTAAAAATGGGTGTCCTTCTGGTACCAAGAACCACTTTATAGAATTTAGCATTCTCGGCTATATGTTCAAGCAGGCTTTCGAGCATCAACGAATCGGTTTCACCGGTGGATTCCTTATTAGTTGAACTCCTCATAATATCCTCAATATCCTCGGCCATTTCCTGCGCCATTTTCTCCAGCATGTCTTGAATGTCACGATAATGCAGATAAAACGTAACACGGTTGATCGTTGCACGTTCTGCAATCCGATTAACGGTTATTTTATTTAGTTCCATCTCCTGAAGCAAATCTATTAAAGCCTCCTTAATTAATTGCCGCGTCCGAAGTATCCGAGGATCGACGCGTGCATTTTCATCCGTCATGTCTAATCACCTTTCCCTCTAATTGGAAATTTACAATTATTCCAGTTGTGTCTATTATCTTCCGTATTAACAACATAACTCACAAAAGTGATAACTAATATACACTTCGTCAGGAATTGTCTGTTGTCATTACCAACTATCTAACTATAATATAATTTATACAATGTTAATTATTCAACACGTTGTAAAAAAGTTCACATAAATGTTAGAAAGGAAGGAAAATGGATTGAGCAAAAATTCTATTACAGACACCAATTCCATAAAAAAAGGTCCTATCATGTTTATCTTGATTTTGGGAGCTTTCATAGCAACATTAAACCAAACACTCATGAGCGTCGCCGTTCCTGAACTGATGGTCGACTTTAACATATCAGCCGCAACTGCACAATGGTTAACAACAGGTTACATGCTGGTAAACGGCATCTTAATTCCGATAACGGCCTATTTAATGCAGCGATTTACAACCCGTGAGCTTTTTCAAGCTTCCATGTTTATATTTTTAGCAGGAACAATCGTATCGGCTTTAGCAACCGGATTTCCGGTCTTGTTAACCGGTCGTTTGATTCAGGCTGCAGGTGCTGGAATCATTATGCCGCTGCTTACGAATGTCATTCTGACACTATTCCCTACAGAAAAAAGAGGAGCAGCCATGGGAATGGTCGGACTTGCGATCATTTTCGCCCCTGCGATTGGGCCGACACTTGCCGGCTACATTATGGAAAATTACAAATGGGAAACAATGTTTTATGGAATGATTCCCTTTGCTGTCCTTGTCATAATATTGGGCTTCATTTATCTGCGAAATGTATCAGATCGAATTAAGACAAAATTTAATATTCTGGCTGTCACCCTCTCAACGATTGGTTTCGGGTCATTACTTTATGGTTTCAGCCGAGCTGGAAGCCTTGGATGGTCCAACTCGGAGGTGCTGATTACCATTGCAGTTGGCGTCTTGGCCCTTGTCCTTTTTTCATGGAGGGAGCTGAAGTCAAAAAATCCACTGCTGGATTTGCGGGCGTTTAAGTACAATATGTTCACTTTAACGACCATCATCAATATCGCCGTGACAATGGTGATGTATGCCGATATGATGCTGCTGCCGCTATACCTTCAGAATGTCCGTGGATACACACCGATAGAATCAGGTCTTCTCCTTCTTCCTGGAGCATTAATCATGGGATTCCTGATGCCTGTTACCGGCAAGCTGTTCGATCGCTTTGGCGCGAAATGGCTGGCCGTTATCGGAATGATCATTACTATTGCTACAACGCTTGGCTTTACAAACTTGACTGACTCAACAAGTTTTACCTATTTAGTTCTCATGTCAACAGGGCGCAGAATTGGGATGGCCTTGATGATGATGCCTATACAGACCGCTGGTTTAAATCAATTGCCACAGCAGTTAAATGCACACGGAACGGCCATATCCAATACCATCCGGCAGGTTGCCGGGGCAGTCGGTACTTCGCTTCTGGTTACGGTTATGACAGACCGTACAAAATCACATCTGCAGGATATGATTCCAACTGCAGCAGCGAAAGGCTTGACCCAAGTGCAGATGATTAAGGAAGCCTCTATACAAGGTATTAATGATGCCTATCTTGTCATTGTCGGAATCGGCATCATCGGATTACTTCTTTCCTTCTTTATCAAGAAAATTAAACAGACTTCCAAAGTGGAGTCCAAGGCCCAGTTAAAAAAGGCAATAGCAAACGAAGCTTAGAAAAAAATGAATCTAATGGGAGGAATAGATATGAGACTTGAAAATAAGGTAGCGGTAGTAACGGGTGCTGCATCTGGTATGGGTAAAGCGATTGCTATTCTTTATGCGAAAGAAGGAGCGAAAGTAGTCGTTTCTGATATAAACATAGAAGCAGCCAATAAAACAGTGGAAGAAATTAAGTTAATTGGAGGGGAAGCCATAGCGGTGATGGCCAATGTTGGGAAAGAAGAAGATATTCAAAACCTGATTGACACTGCCGTTGATACTTTCGGAACCTTAGACATCTTAGTCAATAATGCTGGCATCATGGATAACTTTGAACCTGCCGGTGATATAGACGATGAGAAATGGGAGCGTATTTTTGCGATAAATACGACAAGTGTTATGCGAGCAACACGCAAAGCCTTGCCGATCTTTTTAGAAAAACAATCCGGCGTGATTATTAATGTTGCTTCGGCTGGCGGACTTCAAGGCGCGAGAGCTGGGGCCGCCTATACGGCTTCCAAGCATGCAGTGGTTGGTTTTACAAAAAATACGGGATTCATGTACGCAGAAAAAGGTATTCGTTGTAACGCGATTGCACCAGGCGGAGTGGAAACAAACATCGGTGCTTCTATGACGGGTATTAACGAATTCGGCATGGGACGCATTCAGGCTGGATTAGGAATAAATCCACGTGTGGGTAAACCAGTAGAAATTGCCAATATAGCTCTTTTTCTTGCTTCTGATGAATCAAGCTTTGTGAATGGAACCGTTATTACCGGGGATGCAGGCTGGACAGCGTATTAATTTTTATAAAGACCGTCGGGGATTTTGCCCTGACGGTTTTTTCTTGGTGGGGATCTTGGTTTCCATTTTTTGACTAATTGTCCGAACGGTCCGAAAAATTATCCAAAGAGGTCCAAAAAAAGTCCAATGTACTTAAAAAAAAGTCCAATGTGCCCTCAAAAATGTCCAAAGCATATGTGTAGGGATTAAACTTATGAATTCATTTTTCCTTTTTTTGGTTAAAGGGACAAAACTATTAAAAAAATAGACAAACTCCTTAAAAAAATAGACAAAGTGTCCTCAAAAATGAACAAAACACCCCAATAAATAGACAAAACCCCCAAAAAAATAGACAAAGCTTGGCAAAGGGTCAGTTGATTAATCATTTTGCCTCAACTAATGCCAGTTGAGGGCTATTCATATGAGTTTTTGATTATGGCATTGTTAGTTTTGTGTCTAACAATTTTGGTGCAGTTCAACTCCGGCGATTTTTTTATGCCAACAGAAGAAAGATATGACTACGGTTTGTATTATTCTTGATGCTAAATCTATAATAAAAAGGAAATCACCTTGCTTATCATATTAAAGCTGTAAAAATGAATTTAAAAGAAATGGTGAACCATGAACAGTCTAACTAAGAAAAAGAAGAAGTCACTAAAACCTGCCCAACTCATATTTATTTATTACCTGCTAGCAGTGGTTGTCTCGACCATATTATTAATGCTGCCGATAACCCTACAGCCCAATGCTAAAATCACGTTTATTGATGCCTTATTTACTGCGGTAAGTGCCGTTAGTGTAACAGGGTTATCTACCATTCCGATCAATGAGGTTCTCAGTGTTCCAGGAACCATTATTTTTGCGATCATTTTGCAATTTGGCGGAATCGGCCTTATGTTTCTTGGAACCACGATTTGGCTTTTAATGGGGAGACGGATAGGAATAAGAGACAGAATGCTGATTATGACGGATCAAAACCTTTCATCTTTTTCTGGAATCATTAAACTTATCAGAAATATCCTGTTCCTATTTATCATCATGGAAGTAATAGGGGGCATTATTTTTGGCATTTATTTTTTAAAATACTTTCCTACCTGGCAGGAAGCTTTTTTACAAGGTTTCTTTGCAGCAGTCAGTGCAGCAACGAATGCAGGATTTGATATTACAGGTGAATCATTGGTTCCATTTGCCAACGATTATTTTGTGTTAATGCTGACGATGGTGCTGCTAATCGTAGGAGCGATTGGTTTCCCTGTGCTGATGGAAGTGATTCATTTCTTTAAACATAGAGGGAAAACACCATATAAGTTTTCCTTATTTACAAAAATCACGACCCTGACATTTTTTGTATTGATCATAATAGGCGCTATTTTGATCTATCTATGTGAATATAATCATTACTTTGCCGATAAAACTTGGCATGAAGCTTTTTTCCATTCCCTTTTTTATTCTGTGTCGTCTCGAAATGGCGGGCTAAGTACAATGGAAATTAAGGAATATTCCACTCCTACCCTTTTTATTTTGAGCATTCTTATGTTTATCGGGACCTCTCCAAGCAGTGCCGGAGGAGGAATAAGAACGACTACTTTTGCGATTATGTTAATGAGTATCTATTATTTCGCTAACGGAACGACGACGATAAAAATTTTTAAAAGAGAAATCGCCACGGAGGACGTCATCAAGTCCTATATCGTCATTGCTACAGCTATGATGCTCTGTTGTGTCAGCACCATCATCCTTACGATCTTGGAACCGAATTTTTCATTAATGGAAATCATTTTTGAAGTGGCATCTGCTTTTGGAACTGTCGGGCTTTCCATGGGGATCACGGCGAAATTAAGCATCATGGGCAAAATTATCATTATGATGTTAATGTTCATTGGGAGAATCGGTATCTTTACATTTTTAATAATTATGGGAGGAAATCCGATTAAAGCGAATTATCAATATCCAAAAGAGCGAATTATTATTGGTTAATAGCTTCCTTCGACATTCTTCTACCCCATTTTAAAAGAAGAAGCCAGTATTGATGAGGGTAGGAGACCACTTTAATTAAACGTTTGATTAAAGGCGAAGATTTGGGAAGCCTATTGAATTCTGACGGATTAATGAAAAATAGTCATTTTTACTAGGTTGTTGTTGATTTTTCTGGTAATTCTTCAAGCAATTTTCGATAGGCTTTCATCATATAAAACATTTAATGGCGCGGTTATTAGGAGTTTTAATCAATCGTTTGAATAGTAAAGCACATACAGAATTTCCCCGAAAATAATCGATTGGTGTAGAAAAACAAATTCTTAAACTAGATTTATGGTAAAATATGTTATAAAAGGAGGAGGGGCTTTGAAAAAGGGATTTTTCTTATGGAATGTTATACCTTCGTTAATTATGATTCTCGTATGCTTATTTTTTCAAAAGGAGCCGCTAAGTTTCACCGAAATATTAAGTGTTGTTTTGTTAGGATTTTTAGTCGGTTCCATTATTGCAGTAATCTATAAATACCTTTATGTAAGAAATAAAAAACAGTATTTGTAAACATGATATTACCAGGGAGCATCCATACCGCATCCCTTTTTTTGTTTGTACCGTATAGTCCTGAAGTGACTGCTGAATCCCACCTCTGTCTATTTACTCATATAAACTTCTTCATCTTATTTTGATTTTCGTATTATATTAATCCAACAAATTTTGCTGAAAATCTGTTATGTTAAGTAATTATACAGTAAAATAAACTGAATAGTCGTTTTAAATAAAATTTTTACAACATCTAACTCAATTAAAAAAATAGGAGTGATAAATTTGCCTTCAATTGAAAAAAAGTTAAAAAACATTAAAAATCAAATCCAAAACCCAGATCCCGAAGTCCGATATGAAGCTTTAAGTCTCTTAGAACAATTAAAAGTAGATAATGAAGAGGACGTTAATGTTGATATCATCGTAGAACTAGTTGAAACAGCTGCTCAAGAATTCCCAAGGTCAGTAGGAGAGTGGGACGATCCTAGTTACTTCCTTATAGATTTTATATGTGATTACCGCAACGAAGAGATTATCGATTGCCTAAAAGAAAACTTTAATGGATTCAGCTGGTCAGCAAAAGCGAGAGCACTCAGTTATTTGATTGAGTTGGAGCACGACAAAAGCTTGTCCACCTTTATGGATATATTGGAACAAACAATGGAAAACGGAGATTCCCCTCTTTTAGTGGAAACGCTAAAAGAACATCCAGGATGGGCAGTAAAAGTGGTTGAAAAGTTTTATCGATTTATAAAGCATGATTTTTATAAACAAGAGTTATATGAACTCCTCTCCCATTTACACCGGGAAGATGTATTTTATCAATTTAAAAAAGAGGAGATTTATCCGCAATTAATACAAGATTATAAAAAGGAAATAGATAACTATCAAAAATATGACGATTCATACTCAATTCAGCACGTCTACAATTCTTGGAAAGCTGGCTATTTGCAGTGCCGGGATAAAATGGATACCTACTTATCGCTATTTGTCTATTATTATTCAGAAGAAGTGAAAAATTTGATTGCAGAAGCTTTATCTTTCAAGGATCCTATTTTAAAAACGAGAGCTGCGATTACAGCCTTGCAAAAGGATATTGAAGTCGATAGCACGACATTGTTAGAATGCGCCTCTAACTTGGAATCAGCAGACATATTTCATTGGGAACTTATGCGGATACGAAAAGAACATTTAAACCCTTTAGAAAAAAGACAGCCTGCAGTGGCGCGAACACATCTGTTTTTTCACAGTCTTGATGCACTGGATGACCCAAACGTTCCTATGGAAGTAAACATTGTCGATTATATTGATACTCAAAACCATTATGGGCAGCCCGTACGTTATCACTTAGCTAAACTGAAAATAGACGGGAGGGAAGACCTGCCAGGGTGGATTGGCGCTTTTGCTCTAGAGGAAGGAGATGATTCTCTTTTCATGTGGGATGGCACGTATATTGATGAAGTTCCATTTGAGCAATACTCAATCGAGGAACATAAGAAAAGATTTATGGATCGCAGAAAAAAGGATAAAGAGGAACAACAAAACGAAATTCATTATGAATATGAGAATAAAAGCGAAAAACTTTACATTCAAGGCGATACCCTTTTTGTTGAATTGAATGGAGAGAGAATGAATGTCCGGCTTCACGAAATAAAAAAGGTAACCATTGAAACAATAAAGAGTGGATTTTTAGGTTTGATTAAAAAAGATATTATTGCGATCTACAACAAGGAAAATGAATTAGTAATCACACTTCCTGAAACGTTTATTGATTACGGAGAGCTGGCGTCCATTATTTACGACCAAACCTCTCACTTAAAGGAGCCACCTTTCATTGAGTATGTAGAATTTCAGTGATAGTATGATTTTCAAAAAATAGGGAGAGTGTTACAAAGTGGAAATACCCGAACATATTTATGCGCGTTCAAATCGCTTGATTTTGAGGCAATTTTCACAACAGGATGTTGAGCCCTTTTATTTGTATCGTTCGAGTCCCGAAGTGGCTAAATTTCAGTCTTGGGAGAATTATCAACATCACGATGCAGAAGTTTTTGTTGAAAAGCAATCGAAGTGTGTACCCAATCGACCTGGCACGTGGTTTCAGTTTGTCATTGCTTTAGCGGAGACGAATCAATTAATCGGAGATTGTGCGCTGCACACACTTTTGGCTGAGCCTCGGATTGTCGAAATTGGCTATACCCTCGCCGAAGAGCACCAGGGAAAGGGCTATGCCAGTGAAGCGGTGAGAGCGTTATTGAGTTATGTATTTGATAGTCTTGGAAAACACAAGGTCATAGCCTTTACGGATGTTAGAAACGAAAATTCCATCAGGCTGCTTGAACGTGTAGGCATGAGGCGAGAAGGACATTTGTTGGAAAACTACATGTCAAAGGGACAGTGGGTGGACGAGTATCAATATGCAATGCTGCGGTCGGAGTGGGAGCAGCAGTTTAAAGGAAAGGACAAGGACTAGTCAATTTGACTGATTATCTGGAAATGAATTTGTTTAACAATGGTGCGATTCTTCAATAATGGAGAATCGTTTTTCCTTATTGAAGTAACGGGTGCAAGAGTTCAAGATTGGGTTGCTGTGGCAACCCTTTTCTTGTTTTTAGTCATGAAATTAAGTAATTCCAATATTTTTCAAAATTTAGGTTGACAATTTCTCTAGCGGGCATTATATTTGTGTCTAGAAAGAAAAAAACCGAGTAAACTAGTAGGTTAAGTAAGGATAATGGATTTCGAGAAGCATATTATTCTGCACTACACTATTTGTCTATATTTTTTTCATAGAATACCTTTGTAAAAAGAAATTATTTAGCCGGTCGGACTACCGAAGGCTCCTATCTCAATTAAATGAGATTAGGAGCCTTTTTTGTTAGTTTTACCAGAATAGAAAGAAAAAATGATGAAATATGCCGATTGGACCGCCAAAGGCTTTTCAAACAAATAGGCGCCTTTTTTATTAAAATCACGTTCAGTGATGTGGAAAGTATTTGACTCATTGGTGGGAGGTGGCATGTAGAGATCATATTTACATTAGAAGGACTTGCAGTTTTTATTGGTCATGTTTTCAAGAGGGTATTAAACAAATCTATTTAGCCAGTCATTCAAGGAGAATGACTGAGTAAAAGGTTGTTTAAAAGACAAAAAACAGGGGTGGAATAAGTGAAAAAGAGTTTTAAAAGTTTCCTAAGCATCATTTTTCTAGCGATGATTCTTTCAGCTTGTGCTTTAGACTCATCTAGTTCAAAACAATCTGCTGTTCCAGAAAAGAAAGTAAATACGCCTGCCAAGGACACAGGGGTAAAAGAATTTAAGGCAACAAACCTTTCAGCATTACCAGAAAAGGCCAAAACCCGAAAGGATTTATTTATTGCAGGAATATCAGCCCCCGGCGGTGTTTTTTTACCGTATTTCTATGAAAATGGGTGGGATGGGAATGCCACGGATCCTATTTTTGCTCCATTGGTTAACCTGGATAAAGAAGGCAAGCCTGTTGGAATTCTAGCAGATAAGTGGGACGTATCTAGTGACCAGCTTACATATACATTTCATTTAAGAAAAGGATTAACATTTAGTGATGGCTCTCCTTTAACAGCGGATGATGTTGCCTTTACCTTAACATTGCTGCATGACCCAGCATATGAAGGATACCAAGATATATCTCTTGCCGCCATTAAAGGTGGTAAGGAATACAAAGAAGGAAAAGCAAAAACAATTGAAGGTATCAAAGTAAAAGATAAGCAAACTATTGAAATTACAACCACGGAAGTAAACGCGAAGGCGCTGCTCCTATTAGGCGGTCAAGTGTTATCAAAAGCCTATTATGGCAAAGACTATGAATATGGAAAACTTGATTATTTAAAGGATCTTTATTCAAAGCCGCTTGGAGCAGGTCCATACAAATTTATCAAATATGTCCCAGGACAAGAAATCCGTTATGAGGCAAACGAACATTATTATGCAGGGAAACCAAAGACAAAAAATTTAATCTTTAAAGTCATCGATACTTCGACATCACTTCAATTATTTGAAACAGGAGAGCTTGATTATGCTAGCTTCTCTGCAGATGACGATACAGTAGGACAATTGCAAAGCTTAGGATTTGCTAATGTCCGAGTAGGTCCAGTTAATGACTTTGGCCTTATTTATGTAAATAATTCTCGTCCACAGTTTAAGGATAAGGAAGTTCGGCAGGCGCTTATTTATGGTTTGGACCGTCAAAAGATTGTAGATGTCAAATTCAAAAGTTATGGTGAAGTCGCTAATATACCAGTTTCAAAGGTTTCATGGGCTTATAACGATAAAGGTATTAATAAATATGAGTTTAATCCTGGAAAAGCAAAAGAATTACTAGATCAAGCAGGTTGGAAGGAAGGAAAAGATGGTATCCGTGAAAAAGACGGAAAACCATTTGTTATTCACTACCTAACGAGAACGGCGGAAGACCCCATCATCCCAATTGCTAAGGAAAATTATGAGGATATTGGTATTAAATTTGAACCTGAGATTATGGACTTTAATGCCTTAGTAGCAAAATTAAACAAAAAAGATTATGACTTTGCGTCCGTATCGACTTCACAAATTTTAGATCCAAGTGACCCTGTTGAAGAATTTGCTACGAATAACCCGAATAATGCTGCCGGTTATTCGAATCCAAAGGTAGATGAGCTAATCAAAAAAGGGCTAAATACATTAGATATAGAAAAACGTAAAGAAATCTACCATGAGTTATATAAAGAATTGAATGAAGATCCGCCTGTCATTTTGGTTCATTACCGTCAAAGTGCAAGAGCCATTAGTGGTCAAATCCAAGGTTTAATTCCTGATAATTACACAGGCATCGGTGCTAGCTTACCAAACATTTCGATTAAAAAGTAATGATGGAGTGCCTGGCCAAAAGCTAGGCACTTTCAATGTTAGGAGAGTTCAAATGAAACAGTATGTATTACAGCGATTTTTACAAATGATCGTGATATTATTTGGAACATCTTTTATTATCTTCTTCTTGTTTGCTATTCTTCCAGGCGACTTCATTGATTCTAATATTAGTTTGACACCGCAAAGGGCACAAGAATTAAAGTCACTATACGGCCTGGACCAACCTATTTTACACAGATATTTAAACTGGCTTAGAAATGCTCTTCATGGAGATTTCGGCTACTCATTGAAACATCAGGAAAAAGTCCTATCACTTTTAAATAAATATGTCTGGAATTCTTTTTTTGTTGCCATTTTTGCTCTCATATTAACGTGGTCCATTGCTTTATTAACGGGTGTATTATCTGCGATCAAGCAATACTCATGGTTTGATGGTGCCGTAACATTTTTGGTGTTTGCAGCGATGTCGTTTCCATCCTTCTTCATTAGTTTGCTCTTTATTAAATGGTTTGGAGTGGACCTTCAGATATTGCCAATTGGAGGAATGATTGATACGGGCAGTGATAATACAGGATTTTCCTATTTAGTTGAAGTGGGAAAACATATGATTCTTCCAGTAACCATCTTAACACTTTTAAGTGTCGGATCTTTGACTCGATATTTTAGAACAGGAATGCTTGAAGTGATTCGCCTGGATTATATTAGGACAGCTAGGGCAAAAGGCTTGAAAGAACGTGTCGTTATTTTTAAACATGCTTTAAAAAACGCGATACTTCCAGCGATTACACTTCTTGCATTTGAACTGCCCGGTCTTTTTTCCGGAGCGATTATCATGGAGCAAATCTTCAATTGGCCGGGGGTTGGAAGAATTCAACTAGAATCTGTTAGTTTCCGCGACTATCCCGTTTTAATGGCCTTTACAATGTTTTTATCTTGTCTGACTATCATTGGAAACTTTTTGGCAGATGTTACCTATGCAGCGGTTGATCCAAGAATTCGGTTGAGATAGGAGGAAATGAAATGGAAACACAAAGCTTACTTGTAAAACAACAAATTTCGAAGTCAAAAGTTAAATCGCCATCTTTATGGAAGCAGACTTATCATCGCTTAAAGAAGAATAAAATGGCGATGGTCAGCCTTTTTTTTCTGGTATTTATGTTTTTGCTTAGCTTTATCGGGCCGTACTTCTCTCCATACATACTTGACAGAACCGACGTAGCCAATATGAACCAGCCTCCTAGTGCATCACATTGGCTAGGGACGGATAGTTATGGGAGGGATGTTCTGACAAGATTAATGATGGCAGGACAAATATCGTTAACGATTGGGATTGCCGCCATGTTCTTATCTATTATCATTGGCAGTTTTTTAGGTGCCATTTCAGGTTTTTATCGTGGAATTGTCGATCTAGTGATTATGAGATTAGCGGATATATTGATGTCCATTCCTGGTTTACCACTCCTGTTGATGATGGGAGCCATACTATCTGAATGGAAGGTACCGGCTGAATATCGACTATATCTCATCATGATTATGCTCAGCTTCGTTGGGTGGCCAGGTCTAGCCCGCCTAGTGAGGGGGCAAATTTTATCTTTAAAGGAGCAGCCTTTTATGCAAGCAACAGAGGTGCTCGGTTTAAGTGACCGTCGTAAAATATTCCATCATCTTATACCAAACACGGTCCCTATCCTCCTTGTTGTAGCGACCTTAAATGTGGCAGGATCGATACTAAGCGAATCGGCTCTTAGTTATCTCGGGCTCGGTGTTGTTCCCCCCACACCGTCTTGGGGAAATATGATGGATGCAGCCAATAATTTTATGGATTTCAGGAAACGGCCTTGGCTTTGGATTCCACCAGGGACAGCCATATTCCTAACAGTGGTTTCGATCAATCTGCTTGGAGACGGGCTAAGAGACGCGCTTGATCCAAAATTAAGAAGGTAGGTGAGGAGTTATGAGTGAAATGTTGTTAGAAGTAAACCATCTTGTCACGAACTTTCACACAGAAAACGGCATCGTTCAAGCTGTGAATGACGTTAGCTTCTCCATCCGTGAAGGTGAAACTGTTTGTATCGTTGGCGAGTCTGGCTGTGGTAAGAGTATAACCGCATTATCTTTGATGCAGCTCATTCCTGAGAATGGAAATGTAGAAGGTGGAGAAATTCATTTTGCTGGTAATAATTTATTGCAATTAACGAAAAAGGAGATCCGCCGTCTCAGAGGGAATGAAATTGGCATGATTTTTCAAGAGCCAATGACTTCTTTAAATCCCGTTTTTACTATTGGGGAACAAATGATTGAGCCGATTATGGAACATCTATTACTCAGTAAAAAGGATGCATATAAAAAAGCAAAAGAGCTAATTACGATGTTGGGAATTCCCAATGCAGAAAAAATCATTCAGCTTTATCCTCATGAATTAAGTGGGGGGATGCTGCAGCGGATTATGATTGCTATTGCCCTTAGTTGTAACCCGAAACTAATTATTGCGGATGAACCAACAACTGCATTGGATGTTACGATACAAGCTCAAATTTTGGATTTACTAAGAGACGTTAAAAAAGAGTTTAACACATCTATATTATTAATAACCCATGATTTAGGGGTCGTGGCCGAAATGGCAGATTATGTGATTGTCATGTATGCAGGAAAAGTAGTAGAAGAAGGACCTGTTCTTGAACTTTTCGCCAACCCGAAGCACCCTTACACAAAAGGTTTACTCAAAGCTAAACCTGTCATAGGCGAACGAAAGGAACGACTATATACAATAGCAGGTCAAGTACCTAATTTAACAGATTTAAAAGATGGATGCTATTTCGCTGATCGATGTGAGCATGTCAAGGAAATTTGCCGTAGGAAACAGCCAGTTTTAACGGATGTAGGTCAATATCAAAAGACGGCGTGCTGGGTGTATAAGGAAGGTGCAAGATGAGTGATACATTACTAGAGGTTAATAATCTAAAAAAATATTATACTTCTTCAAAGGGTTTGTTTAAAAAATTTAGCGATTCAGTTAAAGCAGTTGATGGTGTAAGTTTTACGATTAAAAAAGGGGAAGTCTTCGGCCTGGTAGGTGAATCAGGAAGCGGTAAGTCTACCATAGGCAAAACCATATTACGTATTCAAGATAAAACAGCAGGAGAAGTAAAATATAAGGGAAAGGACATTTTTGAGCTTTCAAAAAAAGAACTACGCCAATTACGTGTCCAAACACAACTGGTTTTCCAAGATCCATTTAGTTCCTTAAACCCAAGAATTAGGGTAGGTGAAGCTATTGGTGAAGCCGTAGTGGAACACGGGATTGTTTCAAAACAAGAGGTCCGCGAGCATGTGTTAGAGGTTATGGAAAAGTGTGGTTTATCCCCTTTCCATATTGATCGGTACCCACATGAATTTTCCGGAGGTCAAAGGCAGCGTATTGTCATTGCCCGTGCCATGGCCTTAAATCCTGAATTTATTGTGATGGATGAACCTGTTGCATCCCTTGATGTATCTATTCAAGCTCAAATCATTAATCTTTTTAGTGACCTCCAAAGGGAAAATGGGCTTTCATACTTGTTTATTTCCCATGATTTAAGTGTGGTCGAACATTTATGTACGAAAATTGCCATTATGTATTTAGGTAATATTGTGGAATTAGCATCAAAAGAAGACCTATTTAATCAACCACTACACCCTTATACTAAAGCACTCCTTTCAGCTGTTCCAATTCCAGATCCAACGGCTAAAAGAGAACGTATTCTATTAAAAGGGGATATTCCAAGTCCCATTAATCCGCCTTCCGGTTGTAAATTTCGAACAAGATGTCCAGCAGCAACTAATTTGTGTTCCGAAAAAATACCAGAATACCGTGAAGTAAACAGAGAGCATTTTGTTGCATGTCATTATGTATAACGATGTTAAATAACCCAATTTCTCCTTTTAATTCTGAGAAATTGGGTTATTTAATAAAGAAAAAAATTTACTTTGTAAATTTACATCTAATTATAACATTAAACAAATAAGGGCTACGCAATCTGAGAACTACATCTTGTACCAACTTGTTCTGATTTTAATAAATCATTTAAGGCTTGCTGATTGATCACTTCATATAAATCAGAAGGTTGGTCTAAGGAAATTCCTCTCCGATTAGCAACAGAAATAATTATACCTATTTCATAATACATATTTTTCGTAAGAATACCTTTTTCAATATTATTAATAATTTCATAGTAAAAACGAATTAATAACTCATCAGGTAACTTTTCATAGAAATCCATTTTTATTCACCTCAAACTCCAACAATTGTATGCCTTTTCAATAATTATACTATTATTCGCATATAATTTATGTTAAAGTTGTGTAAAAATTAAAAACATTATGATTTCGTTATAATAAAATATGGAATGTTTGATAATCGACTTCACCCTATAACCTACAATCCACCTTCTTAAAATTATGCCAGTGTATCTATGGTCTTCTTTCTATAGCAAGTTTTATTCCAAATCCCAAAACAACAAATCCTGAAATTCTTTCAATGGCTCGCTGAGTAGAAGGTTTTTTCATCCAAGAACTGATGTAATTAATTAAATTCACATACACGATAGACCAAATAATCGTTAAAACTGTATAAGTAAGTCCCATCATGAGAAATTGCAAAAATGGTTTCATGCCGGTAGTTAAAAATTGTGGAAAAAATGTAAGGAATAAGACAGCTATTTTCGGATTAAGAAGGTTCGTCAAAAAACCTTGGCGAAATGGAGACTTGTTCTTATATTTCATTTGATGGTCGTCACCAGATGAGCCTTTATTTTTCTTTGAAGACCATATTGATGTTACACCTATATAAATGAGGTATACCGCACCAACGTATTTAAAAATAGAAAATAACAAGGCAGATTTTACAAAAATAGCAGAAAGACCAAAAACTGCTGCTGAAGTATGAATAATGAGTCCCGATGAAATCCCAATAACCGTTGCTATTCCACCTTTTTTTCCAGAGGTAATGGTGTTTTGGGTGATTAATCCAATATCAGGACCAGGGAGAATAACAAATAAGATCGACATTAAAACAAACAGATAAAAGTTCTCCATAACTAGCCCCCAACTTTCATAATTTCTTCTAAGATACCACACACGGGTCGCGTTTGGAATGAATTTCTAAGTCCTTTAAAGTTTTTAAAGTGGTAATAATAGTTTATTTATGAGCAGCAAATACTACAGTGGTAATCAAAAAATTAAGGAGGAAAATGTATGACAATTGTACGTGATATAATGTCAAGCGACGTTAAGGTGTGTGCACCACACGCACCCGTTACCGAAGCAGCTAAAATTATGCGTGATGTTAACTGTGGTTCTGTTCCGGTTTGTGAGGGCAAAAAAGTTGTAGGAATGATCACTGACCGGGATATTGTCATAACTTGCGTAGCGGAAGAAAAAGATTGCAAAACAGTTCATTGTCATGATTGTATGACCAGTGATGTAATTACTTGCTCACCTGATTTGGATATCCATGAATGTGCTCGCATGATGTCTGAGCATCAAATTCGACGAATTCCAGTTGTTGAAAATGGAGAGATGGTAGGGATTTGTTCAATAGGTGATCTGGCAACAGTAAATATTCACGTTAATGAAGCTGGGGAAGCATTAAGTCATATTTCTGAACAAATCCATTAATTGTATTTTAAATGCCCTCGAGATTTAAAGGGCATTTTTTTATTTTGAAAAAAAAGTCAGATGCTACTTTAACAGATAGTGTTAAGGCTTAAAAGAATACTCAATTATCGGATAGCGTGCTCCAATCAGTGGATAAGGCGAGTCAATTGGCGGATAGCGCCCCCTAATCATCAAAAAGCAAACTCAATTATCGGATAGCGTGCTCCAATCAACGGATAAAGCGAGTCAATTGGCGGATAGCGCCCCCTAATCATCAAAAAGCAAACTCAATTATCGGATAGCGTACTCCAATCAGTGGATAAGGCGAGTCAATTGGCGGATAGCGCTCCTCAATCATCAAAAAGCAAACTGAATTTCAGCAGCTTTATTTTTAAAAATAAATATTTTCTAGGTGGGATGTTAATGGAGCAGCATGTGGATTATCTTATCGAACATTTTGGCTATTTCGGAATCATTATCGTGTTGATCGGAGGAATAGTCGGACTCCCTATTCCCGATGAAGTTCTTTTAACCTATGTTGGTTATAATGTGTTTCAAGGTAAATTATCTTACATACCGTCTTTGTTAAGCGCATTTGCTGGTGCAGCAGGAGGTATTTCACTTAGTTACTTTATAGGTTATAAATTCGGTTTGCCATTATTAAATAAGTTTGGTCCTAAAATCCACATTACGGAAGATAAAATCAATAGAACAAGGAAATTATTTAAAAAAGTCGGCCCCACTCTTATCTTAATAGGCTATTTTATTCCAGGAGTTCGCCATCTTGCTGCTTATGTTGCAGCTATAAATAGTTTTCCTTTTAAAAAATTTGTTGTGTATGCCTATGCCGGCGCAATACTTTGGAGTTTTGCTTTCATCACATTAGGAAGAGTGCTAGGAGAAAAATGGGGCTTGGTGGAAGTTTATATTTCAAAATATAGTATCTATTTCATTATGTTATTTGTGGTCCTTGCAATCGCCTTTTATCTATATTGGAGGAGAAGAAACCAATTTAGAAGTGGGTGAAGAAAAAAACCTTTGATGCAGTAATAATGGGCTTTTTTGACGAAAAGTTTTATTGACAATTGATACTATTTAGTAATACTATATACTAGTAGTCTGTAACACTAAATATAAGTAACACAAAATACCTGTGTTACAGAGTTCTGAAAAAAATATAAGTAAAATATAAATGGAAGTGAAAAATTGGAAAATATCACGGAAATGCTGAAAGGAGTGCTTGAGGGTTGTGTGCTTGAAATCATCAGCCGTGGAGAAACTTACGGCTATGAAATCACGCAGCAGCTGCGAGCACTGGGCTTTAGCGACATTGTGGAGGGAACAGTTTACACCATCACGATGCGGCTCGAAAAAAATAAACTCGTGGATATTGAGAAAAAGTCATCCACGATGGGCCCACCGCGGAAATTTTATCGGCTCAATGAAGCTGGCTAGCAAGAACTGGAAAATTTCTGGGCCAAATGGAACTTTGTTTCAAGCAAACTAAACGAATTAAAAGCAAAATAAAGGAGGAGAACAAACATGAGTATTTTAGAAAAAATCTTTGGAGATTTTAGCGAAAAGAAAGCATGGCGTGAAATGGAAAACCGCGCAAAAGCTTTACCTGAAGACTACTACAACGCCTACAAAGCGATGCAAAAGTATCTCTGGAACACTGGCGGCGTGATGGATTGGCAAGAAACGAAATTCGTCTTTAATCACATCATCGACCTTCTTGAAGAAGCCGCAGCCGATGGCAAGCGCGTTAAAGAAGTTACTGGAAACGACGTAGCAGCCTTCTGTGATAATCTCGTCATTGATGCAAAATCGTGGGTTGATAAGCAACGTCAAAAACTCAACGATGCGATTAAATAATAGAACTTTGCTGAACAGCTTAGTATCTTAAAGGAGACTACAATGAACTTTTTAGAAAAAATAACCGGCAGCGATATGACTAAAGAAATGAAAGGTTTTGAAGCACGAGCAAAAGTCTTGCCAGCCGAATATCAAATTGCTTGGAAAGAAATTGGAAGCAATCTCTGGATTCACGGAGATTTCACTGGTCGTAATCTGATGTCGATTCTTGACAGTGCTCTTGAACTGCTTGAAGTTACATCAGCAGACGGCCAGAGCGTCGAAGAAGTACTAGGAGATGATATCAAAGGCTTCTGCGCAGCGCTTGTTGGTGACGAAGGCGCAAAAACTTATCGAGATAAATGGCGTGACCAACTCAACAAGAACGTAGCAAGAAAATTAGGAGGACTGAAATGAGTATCAAAGAAATCATCGAAGGCAAAAAAAAAATGGAGAGCCCATGTTGCGCGTGTCAAAGCGCTTCCACAAGATTACCAAATTGTCTATAAAGAGATCCAAAAATATCTCTTCAAAGTCGGTCCTGTTGAGCTAAACGAAGGTATCGGACTGCTCTCGGAAATTCTCAGCTTCTTTGAAGAAGGCGCAGCTGCTGGGAAAGGCGTGCTTGAAGTCACAGGAACAGATGTTGCTGCTTTCTGCGATGCGCTGATTGAAGATTCAAAAACTTACGCTGATCTCTATCAAGAATCGGTCAATCAAAAAGTCGATAAGGCTATGAAAAAATAGAAACGTAGTACTTGACGGCAAAATTCTATCAAACTTTTGCCTAAGTAAAATCCAACTAAAAGTTTTAAGGTCTTGTCTCTTAATAAAGAGAGTGGACCTTTTTTATTGAAAAACCAAGAATACCGGTGAATGTCACAGGGATGGTAAGATGACAATATTTTCTCTCTAAAAAGTTGAAATGATGAAATTTTTTTAGGAAACAGAAAATGTCAATCCAGATATTAATAAGGGATGGACATAAGACATAAACGTAACCAAATGGTAATAGAAAAATTTTAGTAGTAAGGTGACCTAATGATGGCGTGAAACAAATGAATTAAAGAATTTTATCTAAATATGGATGAAGATCTTCACTATATAGACAGGTTTCACAAATTATTAAAACAGATTTTTCTTCATTTTCACTATCACCTTTTCTATCACCACAAACAGTACAAACTTGTTCCATGTTTATCACTCCTTAGTTCACTTATTCATACCTTTTCCATATTCTCCTTTTTACACTCCTATTAAACGATTTCAAATTAAATACCAAAATGCATTAGAATGTATTAAAATTTAGTGAAAACGAGAAAGTCGAAGTAAAACATGGGTGTAAGCGTTTTAATATAAATAAATTGAAGTATTTAGCCCGTTTTTAACGTTTTTTAACCCTTTACAATTAATTTTCATATGCGTAATATCATGCTCAAAGAAGAAATTCATATTGCCTAATCCCGAAAGGGAACGGAGGACCCAATTTTTTGGGGTTAATTCTACTTATGTAGAAGGGATGTCATTCTCTTTCGCCATCCTACCCGTCAGCTAACTTCGTCGGCTAAAGCGAAGGAGGTCAAAAGACCACCTATGAAGGTGCTTTTTTTGTGCTCTTTTTTACAGAAAAAGCTTACTTCCCATTTAGGAGGTCTTTTTGTTTTGATTAAAATGGAAAAAGGAGGAATATTATAATTAATCTTTTTGCACTTATACATATGATTATTTGATTATCAATCAATTCCCATTTATTTTGGGATTAGATTTATGCATGGAAAGAAATATAGTGCTGTAACTTCTATTAAGTTTAAGGTAATGTATCGTTTCTCGTATTTAAACGAAAAGGGAGAGTTTTAAATGAATGATCCGAGGCATTGGATTGAGATATTTCTATTTATTATAGCCTTAGCCCTTATATGGAGTGCATTTACTAACTTATCGGGTCTTAAACGATTTTTAATTGGTCGCCGTATGCGAACCGCTGAACTTTTTGAACAACACACAAAACTAATATGGTTCATCGCTTTGCCTATCCTTGCTGCTGACCTATATTCTTCCGTGTCTTATGGACCAGAAGCAGGGATGACCGAACTTGCCAAATTTGGAGAAGAGGGAAAATGGCTAATCATCCCAATAACTATTGCAACGGTTACTCTATTGGCTATATTAATCTCCTCTTACATTATGGGAATTTTAGCTTATCCCAGCGGTGGCGGGGCATACGCAATTGCGAAAGATAATTTTAAGGCGAAATGGGTTTCGCTAATTGCTTCCAGTTCCCTGCTGATTGATTATATACTCACCGTGGCAGTGTCTGTATCAGCAGCCCTAGAAGCAGTTGCCTCCGCTTATCCTGTGGTTCATCCTTTCCGAACGGAGCTAGGGATTACGATTGTATTTTTGCTATTGATTATGAACTTGCGTGGTGTGGCTGAGTCAGCAAAAATATTTGCATGGCCTACTATTGGATTTATGTTATGTATGCTCTTAGTAATCTTTACAGGTACATTTGACGGATTGAAACATGGATTCGTCGAAGAGTCCACCCCGCCATTTGGTACAGTTCCTGAAGGTTTAGGCTTATTACTAATCCTGAAAGCATTTAGTTCAGCTTGTTCGGCACTAACAGGAATTGAAACGATTTCAAATGCGGTCCCTGTTTTTAGGGATCCTCAACAAAAAGGAGCCATAAAAGCCTATATCACTTTAGGAGCAGTTACTGGTTTTACTCTCTTAGGTTTTGCCTATCTGATATATATCAAAGGGATTACACCTTCACCTGAAAACACGATGTTGTCCCAGTTGGCAGAGATGTATGTCGGTCATGGAATTTTGTATCAGATTATCATATGGTTCACATTCATTGTATTGATATTGGCAGCAAATTCGACTTTCACTGGTTTTGCCCAATTATCTGCGATAGTAGCAGCCGATGGTTTCTTACCCCGTGTCCTAACAAACCGAGGAGACCGCTTAGCATATTCGAATGGTATTATGGCATTGGCTGCTGCTGCTAGCGTATTAATCTTAGCATTCCATTCAGAAACCCATGCATTAATTCCGCTTTATGCAATTGGTGTATTTCTGTCTTTCTCAATTGCACAATTCGGATTGGTCCGCCGATGGTTAAGAGTAAAAGGTTCACGTTGGCAAATTAAATTGGCCGTTAATATTGTTGGGTTAATTGTCACATCCATGGTTACGGTAATTGTTGCCGTTACCAAGTTCACAGGTGGAGCATGGCTTGTCTTAGTTATATTGCCTTTAATGATCCTCATGTCTCTTGCTATTCGTCGTCATTATAACTTTGTTGCAGAAGACCTCCGTATGGACATTGAAAAAGAGTTTCCAGAAATGCGAGAAGTTACAACGATAGTACTTGTTTCAGGTGTTCACCGAGTAGTAAATAACACGATGTCTTTTGCTAAAAGTTTAGGCGGCAACATGATTGCTGTTTACGTGGGATTTGATGATGAATCCATTGTTAAAATGGAGGAAAAGTGGGAAAAATGGGGTTCGCCATGCAGGTTAGTTGTTCTCCGAAGCAAATATCGTTCAGTGTTGGAACCACTTAATCGCTTTATAAAATTAGTGGAAGAAAAGAAAGGTCACGGGCACATTCATTTGGTCATTCCGCAGTTTATACCTAAAAAATGGTGGCATAATTTATTGCATAATCAAACGGCTCTTCTATTGCGGTTTTGGTTTATCCGCCATAAGGATATAGTAATTACAACTGTTCCGTATCACCTAAAAAAATAAAGACAAATAGTATCTTAGTGGGAGGCATTACCTGAAAAGGTGTGCCTCCTTTTTTCACTACCATGAAAATTAACTTCTTTTAGATCCGAAAAATGGCAATACTACGAGCTTAATATCCAATATAGGCAAAAAGACTTCTATACGCAGTGTAGAAGTCTCTTCAGATTGGTTATGTTTTTAAAACAACTTTTATACAGTTGTCCTCACGATTATTAAATATTTGATAACCATGACTTGCTTATCAAGGGACATTTTGTGTGTGATAATCTCTCTTGGGTCAAACTCGTTTTTCGTTATTTTTTCAAATAATTCGGGCATAAAGTGTATGACTGGTGCCTGTCCCATTCTCAGATTGATATTTCTAATCCAGAATGCACCCAATGGAAACGCATTATAGTTCCCCCCGTAAACACCTGTTAATTGGACTGTTCCATATTTTCGCACAGCTTTTGTTGAAATTTGAATAGACCCTAGGGTTCCGCCTTGCAATTTTAATTTTTGTTCAAGAAACTCTAAAGGTGATTTTTTTCCGTCCATACCTACACAATCAATAACTACATCTGCCCCGCCATGAGTGATTTCTTTTAAATGCTCACCCATATCTGGAGACTTTGTAAATTCCAAAACCTCAACATTGTTCATTTTTTTGGCATGATTAATACGATAATCTAAATAATCAACAGCTATCACACGTTCTGCGCCTTTCATCCATGCAAACTTTTGAGTCATTAACCCAACAGGGCCACAACCAAGGACAATAACAGTATCTCCTTGTTTTACCCCTGCATTTACTACACTCCAGTAGGCAGTAGGGAGAACATCAGATAAAAAGAGAAGTGATTCATCTTCTAGTTCACATGATTCAGGGACAATAAAAGGAGTAAAGTTCCCAAAAGGGACTTTTAAATATTCTGCCTGACCACCCGGATGGTTACCGTACTTCTCTGAATAACCAAAGTATCCTCCTGAATCGTAATGAGGATTCGCGTTATCACATTGGCTTTCCATCTCATGCTCGCAATAAAAGCAATGACCACATGCCACGGTAAAAGGGATGATAACACGATCGCCTTTTTTTACCTTCGTTACTTCTGGTCCTACTTCTTCAACAATGCCCATGGGTTCATGGCCTATAATGTATCCAGGGGGTAATGGTAAATTTCCTTGATATAAATGCAAATCAGATCCACAAATAGCAGTAGAAGTAATCTTAACAATAATATCATCTTTTTTCTCTAATTTTGGGTCCTCTACTTCTTTAACCTGTACAGAATGTGTTCCTTGATAAGTTACAGCTTTCATTATTGTAGGGCCCTCGTATTCTTTAGCAATCGCTGCTGTTACTACTCATAGTATGTTCAGCCAGGAGAGTAAATAATATAATCTAAATTCTTGTTCCACTAACCAGGCAGGTTAGTTTAACCTCACATAATTGAGTATTATAGTGATAATATAAAGCATTTCTAAAGGAAGATTAAAATGAAGAATAGATTTTCAATTGGAGAAATGGCTAAACTCCATAATACGACGATAAAGACCCTAAGATATTATGATGAAATTAATTTATTAAAACCTATACATACGGATATTAACAACGGATATAGATACTACTCAACGGAACAATTTGAACAATTGAACACCATTCATTATTTAAAGGAATTAGGTTTTTCATTAAAGGAAATCAAGGGACATCTCGATCATAGGGATATCGATGGTTTTTTGTATCTCTTAGAGGAACAGAAACGATTAACGGAAGAAAAGATTAAAGAACTGGAACGAATTAAGCGCAGGTTCCAAAATCGAATCAAGGACATTAAATTAGCTCGAGAAAAAAAGGAAATGGGAGTACCAATCATAAGGGAAAGGAAAGAGAGGAAAATAGTAAGGTTAATGGAAAAAATCAGTTCAGAACCAGAGTTGGAAATTTCCCTGCGACAATTAGAGAATATGTGCAATATGAATTCTTCTATATTTATTGGCGGAGTAGGGCTTACAGTAAGTATTGATAATCTATTAAATAACAAGTTTAACGAATACAGCTCCATATTTATTTTAATCGAGGAAGATGATATTCAAAGTCCTTTAGTGACAACTCTTCCAGAAGGAAACTATGCCTGTATTTATTATAACGGAAATCATAACGATTCCCCAGAACACTATAGAAATTTACTGAATTGGATTCAAGATAAGGGTCTTCAAATAATGGGGGACTCCATTGAAAGAACAATAATTGATCATTATATTTCAGGGAGTAAAGATGACTACCTGACAGAAATACAAATACCAATAAAGTGTTGACCCTCCCCTTACAGGAGGGTCTATTTTTTTGGTTAAGAACATTAGTTAAAAGGAGAAGTGATTATGTTTGGAACGATATTCAATACAGTGATGATAATAGTCGGAAGTATTGTCGGCAGCATCTTTAAAAAAGGGATAAAAGATGAGTATCATAATATTCTAATGCAGGCTATGGGATTAGTAGCTCTGGGATTAGGAATAAATGCACTAGTACAACATTTACCTTCCAGCAAATATCCTGTACTTTTTATTGTAAGTTTAGCCGTCGGGGGATTACTCGGTCAAAAACTTAATTTGGAATCAAAATTTAATGCATTAGTTAATAAATATTCTAAGGGTAATTTAGCTGAGGGGTTATCGACTGCTATCTTATTATTTTGTATTGGAACGTTATCCATATTAGGTCCTGTAGAGGCTGCTTTAAAGGGAGATTATACGTATTTGCTTGCAAATGGTATGTTAGATGGAATTACTTCGATTGTTTTAGCATCCACATTTGGTTTTGGGATAGCAGTGGCAGGGATTGTGTTATTTGTATGGCAAGGTTCCATTTATTTAATTGCTCTTTTAATGGAGAACACCATAAATAATGATCTACTAAATGAAGTGACTATTGTAGGAGGTATATTGATATTAGCATCTGGTTTAAGTGTTTTGGACATTAAGAAATGTAATACCTTAAATCTTCTGCCATCATTAATGATTCCTCCTATTGTATTTTTGATTATTCATTTAGCCCACTTATAATATTTCTTTTGTAAAGATGCAAAGAAGTGATATCGAATAAGTGTCATTCGTTGAAGGCTAACATAGCATCTTAATAACGATATTAATATAATTAATGACTTAGTTCATCTGCTAGTAAGTTTCTTGCGATGTCTTTGTTGTTTAGTGAATTTCCACTCTAAGACTTGAACCATCCAATACTTTTTTTCATATAATTTAATAATATAAATTATTATAAGATAACAATATTAATAAACAAATCCAGAAGGGAGAATTGAGATGACTAAGGATGAGCTGATTTCAATAATCAGTAAAGAATTAACAAACAATCCCCAGCAAGATAGTTTAGTTATTGCACAAACGTACAATATTCCAATACTTATTGTTCAAATTTATAAAAGATGGATAACAAAAGAATAAACATAGGTCAAAGCTGTCATTTTGGCAGCTTTTCTTGTTCGACTAACGTAAGCAGGTTTGTTCAATATGGTTTAAAAGAAAAAGAACACATTAAGTATTCTCGAACTCATTTTGTATTTTGGGGAGGCTAACTGTGTTCGTACTTAATTAATTCAACTGGTGGATATTCCTTAGGAAGGTTCTTCATTGTTTGACGAGATGGTTCGACCGCAAAGTATAAAGTTTCAGTTCCAAAAATTTTTCCATAGCTTTGTACTATTTATTTCCTTTAAACGAAATAGATACCGTATCAATTTGTGAAAGTGTTGTTGCATAGCCGTTAATATGGGTATTGAACTATTTTTAAGGAAAACAGTTGACGCCCTTACTACTCGGTGTTACAATGTACTTGTAATAAGTAATACTAAATAGCGTGATTTCCCAAAAGCTATTCAGTAAAAATTTACCTTAGTACTAAGTTATACAGAATATAAGTCAGACAAAATAGAGGTGCCGCTGAACATGGAAAATTTAACTGAAATGCTGAAGGGTTCGCTTGAAGGCTGCGTACTGGAAATCATCAGCCGCAATGAAACCTATGGCTACGAGATTACCCGCCGCCTGAACGAGCTTGGGTTTACCGAAGTCGTGGAAGGGACGGTCTACACCATCCTCGTGCGATTAGAAAAGAAAAGGCTGGTGAGCATAGAAAAGAAACCTTCAGATATGGGGCCGCCACGCAAGTTTTACTCACTTAATGAGGCTGGCCGCCAGGAACTTGAATTGTTTTGGAAAAAATGGGATTTTGTATCATCAAAAATTAACGTCTTGAAGTCAATCTAGCTTCATAAGATATTCCGTCCGATAATTTTAGTAGTGTCTTGTACAGCTTTATAATAAAAGGAGGAAAAATAACATGTTGGAAATGTTCAAAAAAATGATTGGTGATAAAAAAGAATACAAGATGATGATGGCACGGGTTGAAGTCCTGCCAGAGGACTACCAGTTTGTATTTAAGAAAATTCAAAACTACATGTGGAATTTCTCAGCGGGCAACGGGATGGATATGCTGCACATTCAGTATGAATTAATCGATTTGTTCGAAGCCGGTGCGGCGGAAGGCAGACAAGTGCTGGAAATCACTGGGGCCGACGTGGCGTTCTTTGCCGACGAACTTGTGGCAAACGCTAAAACCTATGTCGCCAAGTATCGTGAAGATTTGAACCAAAGTATCATGAATCGATTGGGAAAAAAATAAATGCAATAGAGAATACCGACTGAATAGCTAGTTACAAATGTGAATTGCCATCTTCGCTATTCAGTTATATTTTTAACCTGGTAATAAGTAATACTGATTATCAGTCAGACTAAATAGAAGAGTATAGGCAATCTAGCTCCAAAAGGCGCCTATTATAAGGAGGAAAAAAGTATGAACAATGCAGCGATTTCTGTAAAAGGGTTAAAAAAATCCTTTAAAGACAAGGAAGTCTTAAAAGGGGTGGATTTTGAGGTGCGGCGTGGCGAAATTTTCGCACTGCTAGGCTCAAATGGAGCGGGTAAGACGACGACGGTCAACATCCTCTCGACGCTGATGAAGCCCGATGGAGGCGAAGCAGGTATTTGCGGCTTTGACGTCCAGCGTCAACCGGATCATGTTCGCCAGAGCATCAGCCTGACAGGGCAATTCGCAGCTTTAGACGGCATGCTCACCGGGCGGGAAAACCTGATAATGATCGCCAAGTTGCGGGGAGTTTCCAATCCCGCTCAAGTCGCCGACAATCTGCTTGCAAGATTCAGCCTGACCGATGCGGCCAACCGCCGGGCAGACACATATTCCGGCGGGATGAAGCGCCGGCTTGACATCGCCATGAGCCTGATTGGGACGCCGGCAGTCATTTTTCTCGACGAACCGACGACAGGGCTTGACCCCGAAGCGCGGATTGAAGTCTGGGATACCGTCAAGGAGCTTGCTGGCGGCGGCACGACCATCTTGCTGACGACCCAGTACTTGGAAGAAGCCGAACAACTGGCGGACCGTATCGCTATCCTGCATGGCGGAAAAATCATCACGACAGGTACCCTTACCGAACTCAAGGAGATGTTCCCGCCAGCGAAGGTGGAGTACATCGAGAAGCAGCCGACATTGGAGGAAATTTTCCTCGTGATCATCGGCAAAAAGGAGGAGATGTAAATGAAAAGCAAAACAGGGGTATTACTAGGGCGTTTAATGCGCAACATCATGCGCAGCCCGGATACGATTATCACGGTGGCGATTACGCCGATAATGATGCTGCTGCTGTTTGTCTACGTATTTGGCGGCGCCATAGAGTCGGGCACGGACAACTACGTCAATTATTTATTGCCGGGAATCTTGCTGATGGCTATCGCATCCGGCGTCGCTTATACTTCCGTGCGGCTGTTTACGGATGTAAAGAGCGGGCTGATGGCGCGTTTCATTACCATGCCCATCAAGCGATCGTCGGTATTGTGGGCGCACGTGTTGACCTCGCTTGTTTCCAATGCGCTTACTATCGTGGTGGTTATCCTTGTAGCGCTCTTGATGGGCTTCCGTTCCAGCGCTGATATCCTGGATTGGCTCGCGGTAGCTGGGATACTTGGGCTGTTTACGCTGGCGCTGACATGGCTGGCGATTATTCCTGGATTGACAGCGGGGTCTATGGAAGGGGCGACAGCCTACTCGTACCCGCTGATTTTCCTGCCGTTTATCAGTTCGGCCTTTGTCCCTACCGAAACCATGCCTAAAATTGTTCGTGCGTTCGCAGAGAACCAGCCCGTTACTTCAATCGTGAACGCGATTCGTGCCCTCTTGTATGAAGGGTCTGTTGGCAACGATATCTGGATCGCGCTTGCCTGGTGCGTCGGCATCATGGTCATAGCTTACCTCTTCGCCATTAAAGCATTTAAACGCCAGTTAGGGTAAGTACACCATTATGTGTTTAGCCATATCAATAGTCACAGATTAATTGCAAAGACCCAATTATAAGGTTTGCTTCTTAGCAAACGGGTGCGAGAGTTATAGATTGGGATCGCTGAGGTGATCCCTTTTTTACTGCACTAACGGGGCAGATTACAAAAGATAGACTAATATCATTTAAAAATGCATGTTCAGTTAGAAATCTGAATTCTTTTTAAATTGTGTCAAGTTTAATTTGTTAAAACGGAAAATTTTGATTCATATAAATTA
The DNA here is from genome assembly GCF_050468025.1 of Neobacillus sp. NRS-1170. Taxonomy (NCBI): domain Bacteria; kingdom Bacillati; phylum Bacillota; class Bacilli; order Caryophanales; family Bacillaceae; genus Neobacillus; species Neobacillus sp. NRS-1170. Next base: position 45,187 of record NZ_JBITPF010000073.1, read on the forward strand.
AACAAGAGATCGTTGAGATCCCTTGTTTAATTTAAACCTAATTTTCTGCCAACTCTTTCCTATTCGGAGCATGTGGTGGTTCTTCCATCCATCCTCTTTCTATCAAAATGTCGGCGCCCTCCTTCCCATACTGCAATATTTCAGGAATTAGTTTTGAATATTCAATAGCAAGGTCTATTCGTGCTGATGAAGCTATTGCATGACCAATATAGGTTATTCCTTGTGTATTGAGTATAGTTACAAGGTTCATGATGAGCTTTTCTGAAAAAGGAGATACAGTAGAAGTTGTCACTTCTGAGTTAACCATTATAGTGCCAAGCAAATCATCCTTGATTAAAGTATGGTTTAGGAAATGAATTTGTTTTTGAGCTAAGTCTTTTCCTTTTGTCAAAAATTTTTTTATTTGTTCATCTTTCACAACTTGAATAAATCCTGTGAGTAAGACTACAGCAAAATAGTTCCTTTCAATGTTAAAAAATATTTCAGATAGTTCAAGAACATTTAGAGGGCGTTTCTCTTCGAACCACTTGGATAAAAATGTTTCTTTCTTTTTAACAAATTCAACTTTATCGGGATAAGGGATCATTGTTGGGCGATCGTATATCCCTTTAGAAAGCATTAGATTTACTGATGTATTATAAAGATCCAATGAGGAAGTTAAACACTTAGAGAAGAAAGATCGAATATCTTCGCGGGCAACATTAGAAGTTAGCATACTATAGGCCATCAAACCCATACGACTCATCCCGTAAGCGTAGCTTACAGGAAATAAATCGAAAAACAAAGGTGGAGCTGAAAGATCAATGTCTTCATCGGAAAATCCCTTGGGAATAGGGAAATTCTCCTTTTCAAAAATATTCTTGATTTCCTCAATATGTTTTTGTGATATATCTAATGTTAGTTTAATTATGGCTTTAACATCTTCATTGTTCGACTGTTGCAGGAAATGCTTAGAGAGACAGATAGATAAGCTATCCATAATATAAGTAGCCCATAATCCTGCAATTTCTGTTGATGATAAACCAACAGTATGTTTTGTATTCATTGAAAATCTCCTCTTATTATTGGATTTTTCTAATTTAAGTATTACTCATACCAAAACAACTTATTCTTCCTTTCATATTTGTGTAGAATAAGCGAAAGAAAATAAAATGGGTAAATATGGAAATATCTGAATAAGAGTGGACAAGCGTGGGAGAAAAAACTCTTTATACTTAAACTAACGGGTGCAAGAGTTTAACTATGGGGTGCAACGGCAGCTCATTTTCTTTTTGTGCTTACAGCACTGGTTACTTGAAGATGGAAACCAAATTTTTTTGGAGAATATTAATAATAATTGTGCTCATTAGTCAATTGAGTTGTGAGGTGTGCTATGGTCAACTAAGCAGGTTAACTAAAGAAGGAATTTAACCAATAAATAATGAATAATGATATACCCAAAGGATTCGATTTTTAATAATAACCATTCAGGGGGAAAAGAGAATGAATCGAATTTTAATTGGTGGATTTGTGATGCTAGGTGGATTGTTGGTTACTTTAACAATTATCGTGGCGGGTGCCATTTATGCTACGAGTATTACCGAATGGTCTGGAAAGTCAAAATTGTGGTTTTCAATTTTTGGGGCAAAGCAATATGGCGATGAAGTTGTAGAGTCTTTATTTCTGGGTTTTCCATTTATGATAGGCGTTTTGTTTACGTTATTAGGGTTATTAATCTTAGGGTATGAGTATTATAAATCCTTTAAAAAGTAGGATGGTAAAATTGAGGTCTTATTCAAATTAACTAGAGTTAGAGTTGAACAATGGGTTGCTGCGGCAACTCTTTTTTCTTGTTCCACTAATTTTGGAATTTATTCTAATTTCTGTATAAAGAACGCTAACCGATATGATTAACGTTCTATACATGATGGAAGTGAACACGCAGGTGGCGGATTGATCACAGTATTAGATTCAAAAAAACGATCTCTGATTATGCGAAAGCCCAGACGCTTCTAAAGTAAGACTGAACGATACGATTACGAAGGTCGGGAGTAGTGTTTTAATATAGAGTTGGAGTTGGAGGAGAACAATGGAAGTTAACAATATCTCTTAAAGCAACCGAATATTGATTCCATCTTCCGCCGAAAAACCTATAGCCATAAACTCTTTGATGCCCGACAGTCGTCAAAAAAAACCAGAAATTGTCTCCGTTTCTAAGCCACAAATACGTGAAACGATAGATACAATTTTCAAGACCCCAGGGACTCTGGGCATAGGTTGGATTTTGTCGTATATATACCATAATTCGAGGTTCACTCCCTATTGAAATTAGACATATAACCAGTTTATGCTCAGGGTCAAAGCTTGGATTGGATGTATGCCTAGTAGCCCACCTACATTCAAATATGAATGAAGAAGCTTATATGAATTTTTTTAAGGATTGGGCAACTATTTTTATTAAGAACGGTATCTCTAATCCCAAGTAAATTATTAACAGTTTAAATAAAACATGGAGTTGTTCAACTACCGGGTGCTTGAGTTTAACATCGTAGGTAGCTCTTCACCTCCTTTTCTTATTGATATATAGTAAGCAGATTTCTTAAATAAAAAATAATCGTTTAGAATTGTCTTTAATATTAAAATGGAGGACAAGGGGAAAGATGTTATTGATAACTAATAACTTTTAAAAGGAGTAACGATGAATAAAGCACAAAGCCAAATTCCGAAGGGAAAATTGGATCTGTATGACAAGCTTATCGAAACCATTCCGAATATTGAACGCAAAGGGGTCACGTCGCCGTATACATCATTAAATGGTCACATGTTTACCTATCTTTCTAAAGATGGTGTTTTAGGCATTCGACTTCCCAAAGATAAAAGAGAGGCTTTTCTACATGAATATAATACTGTCCTCTATGAACAACATGGGTCTACTCTAAAGGAATATGTGACCGTTCCTGATTATTTGTTGGAGAAAGCCGAAGAATTGAAGAAGTATCTTGAAATTAGTTATGAGTACGTTAAGGGATTAAAGACTAATCCTATGCTGGGGATATGTTTTGGATAATCTCAAAAAACTTTTGGAGAAAAATAAGTAACAAGGGCACCGAAAAACTGCATTTCATAAGGGATGCAGTTTTACTTATTGAAGTAACGGAGCAGTTTACTTCAATAAACACAATAGTATCTTAATGTGAAACTAGATTCTAAAACATTTCATAATCTGTTTTCGATAAATATTTTTAATAAAGACTAGAAAAAATAAGTTCATCATGAAAGAGGAGCTTATCCAATGAAAAAAATTTTGTTTATTAGCGTGTTTTTATTGATTTCTTTTTTCTCCTTTCAAGTAAATTCGGATGCATCCGATAACAGTCGAGAAGAATATGAAAAAACTGGGCGTGTTATTTGGGAAGTAAACACAAAAGAAAAGTTAGTTGCCCTTACTTTCGATGATGGACCTCATCCTGTTTTCACTCCTCAAATACTTAATATATTAGCAAAACATGATGCTAAAGCTACATTTTTTGTAGCTGGCAATAAGGTAGTCAGATTTCCAGATCTTTTAAAAAGAGAAGTTAAAGAAGGACATGAAATTGCCAATCATACATTCCATCATATTTATGGGAATATACCCTCTGCAAAACTATCCTCTGAATTGGATGAAACAGATAAAATTATTAAGAAATTCACTGGTTTAAAACCGTCTCTCTATCGTCCCGTGGGGGGTTTTTATAATGATGTAATTATTAATACCGCTATAAAAAATGGAAAAGAGGTCGTATTATGGTCATGGGATCAAGATTCTCGTGATTGGGCAGATCCTCCAGCAAGTCAAATTTACAGTAATATTAAAAAAGGAATAAAACCAGGTAATATCATTATCTTTCATGATTGGCATGGTAGTGAATATACTCAAACCTGTTCTACAACAAAAGCCTTAGAAAACATTTTGGAGTTTTTAGATAAGAACGGGTATAAATGTGTAACGGTAACTGAATTGCTCTACCGTTCAACGCAAATATTTCCAGAGTCTTTTGGAATCTATCCTTCAAAGAAAGGAAAAACTTCTCACATTAATTTAATGTTTTAAAAATACATTTTTTCATTGAAACATCATTAACCCCGTTAATGTTCTTATTAGCCTCTAATTTGATGCTTCTTAACGGATTTGATATTTTTAAAAATAAAAACCAACCTAAACAAATGGGTTACTTCGATTTAGGTGTGGGAGGTTTTTTAATTATTGTAATTTTTATTACGTATTTTTAAGCTAATTGGTGCTTTGCTGGGATTACTGAGCAAAGCCTTTTTTCTTGTTCAACTAATGGCAGATTTGTTGAAGAAGGATATTTTCCCGTTTTAAGCGAATTAGAATTTCAAACAAACCTTACACGAATACAGGTATTAAAAGTAACAGGAACATAGGAGGTATGAGATATGAAGATCAATAGAATAGATCATGTGAGTATAAACGTAAATAATCTTTCAGAGGCTAAAGCGTTTTTTCTTGATTTAGGACTTGAAGTGCAAGCGGAATGGGAATTGGATGGAGAACAGTTGGACAGAATAGTTGGGCTTAATGATGTTAAAACGGCATGTGTAGGATTGGGGATGCCAGATGGTCAGGCATGGATAGAGCTAGTCAAATTTTATTCGCCGTCAGATGAAAAAGATATTCAGCAACCTTTTGCAAATACGCTGGGTATCCGACATATTTGCTTTGCTGTTGAAGATATTGAAGCTATTGTTGCAAAATTGAAAAAGAAGGGAACGGAAATCTTTAGTGAGATACAGCAATATGAAGAAAGTTATAAGTTATGCTACGTTCGTGGTCCAGAGGGAATTATTTTAGAGTTGGCGGAGAAAATCAGATAAATATTGAATGGGACTTTAAATGATTTATATCTCAAACTTTAAAGATTGACTTCTTAAACTATCGGGTGCGATGCTTCAATAACGAAGGATCGCTTTTTCCTTACTCAATTAACTGGGTAGCTTAGTGGAGCAAGGAATAGGGAAATTATTATAGAATTTAATGTTATTGACTATTTTTAGGGAGATAAAATATGGGAGTTATTACATTTATAAAATACTCTTTAATGATGTTACCTACATTATTAACATTAATTCTATTAATAAGATTTTTTCCAAATACAGGGCTTGGGAGGATAGTAGCTTTTCCAACAATATTTATCATAAATTCTGTGCTATTCATTTTGGGATTTAAAATGACCCGCAATTTAAAGTTTACTGCAAATACTATGATATGGATTGCAATAATTCTGTTAACAGTAGTGATCACAATGGTCTTTTACCCACAAGAGTATGGCCCTCACATCATCAAGAAAATAATTGAAAAAATAAAAAATTGATCAAAAAATGGTCTGCATTCGAATGACAATGCAGACCAATTTTGTCGTTTATTTTCAATGATAAATTGCTAAAATTTATTGTTTCTAAGCTGTTGCTTGTTTTTGGCCAACATCTGCTTAAAGTCTACTTCCATAAGAATAATGGAGAGCATAATAAGGATTCCTCCAACAATTAACTGAACTGTAAATGATTCAAAGCCAAACATTACTGAAAAAATACTGCCAAAAGCTCCTTCAAGCATCATAATTAATCCAGCAGTTGTTGCGGAAGTATGCTTTTGAGCTAAAACCTGAACAGTTTGACCAACAAACGAACAGATTATTCCCATATATAACAATGGCACTATTGCAACAGACCAATTGATATTAGTAAGCTGTCCTTCCTCTACGAAGAAGAAAAAAGCCAGCCCCCCTATTGCTTGTACAACCCCAAGCATAAAAGCTACAATGCTGAAATCAGTTGTTCTTGCTCCGTAACCGAGATATACAATAGAGCCTGCATAAAACAGCGCACAAATAAAAGAATATACGTCACCGATATTTATGGTTATTGCTTTATTTAATATTCCAGTTAATATTGTCATTCCAAGTAAACAAAAGGCAATGGAAACAAAGCTTTTTACTGGGAGTTTCTTTTTATATATAACCCAAGCCAAGAAAGGTATAATGACTACATATGTTGCCGAAATAAAGGCGTTATTGGATGGAGTGGTATACTTAACACCAATAGTCTGTGTAATAAATCCGCCAAAATTAAGCAATCCCGCAATGAGCCCAATTTTAAAGTCATTAAGGGTCATTTTAAATATCTTTTTATAAAAAAACATAAGTACCAAAACAGCAAAGAGAAAGCCCCTGGAAAAATTTACAAATCCAACAGACACATTTGCATCTAGAGCTATTTTTGTTACAACAAACCCAGAACCCCAAAGTGCCGCAGCTATCAATAGTAGCACGTTTGCCATTGATTTTGTCATTTTCATATGTTAATTCTCCTTTTCATAAAAAATCCCGCCTCTTAAAGTAAAGAGGCGGGAACTACTACTCTTATACAGTTTTCATTGAAAATCCAACGATAATTAGTAACGGAATTGATTTTCCGACACACCCCAAATGGAATTTTGGGGGTTTTTAAGAATCATTGTTCATTAATGATAAAACTAGCTTTCGTCTTTCCCAAACAATTCTTCTTTATACATTTTTGATTCATCTTTAATTTACTAGATTATCTTAATGTAATCAACCCATTGTTATCTTCATAAGAGATTGTGAAGGTTCGCGCTTAAACTACCATGGAACAAAGTCATGCATTTGCTCTCTTGAATGATTTTGTTTTGTTTAGTCATGGTTATGACCATAAGGCAGCGGTGTGCTTGTATTCTTCAAGGGACAAGAAAAGAAAGACATTTCAAACCGTTACTCAGAATGGAGAAGAACTGATATATGATTATGCTGTTGGCAGAGGGAGCAAATTGTTCTTAGTTAAGGATAATGATGTTTACATAATAAATATGGAAGATGAAAAGTTTGTGAAGGAATGTACTGATATGAACGAA
>NZ_JBITPF010000074.1:0-1671 GCF_050468025.1 Neobacillus sp. NRS-1170
TGAACTGCACCCCGTCAAGTAGACAGTGGAAATAATAAATATTCACTAAGCGGCTTTAGCTCTATATTCCATAGGGCTGAGGCCGTTTAGTCTTTTTTGATATCTTTCATAATTATAAAATTTAATGTAATCATCTATCGCAATAGAAAGTTCCTCGAATGTCTCATACTTATGTAAATAATACTTTTCACATTTAAGTGTTCCCCAAAAAGATTCCATTGGTCCGTTATCAATACATCTACCCACCCGGGACATACTATGCGTCATCTCAGCGGTATCTAACTTTCGTTTAAATCCATGAGAGGTGTATTGGTACCCTCGATCACTATGAATAAGTGGTTTGTCTCCATTTAAATGGGTTATTGCCTGGTCTAGCGTTTTAAAGACAAGGCTATTGTTATTTGAATTTCCTAAAACAAAACTAACAATAGACCCATCATATAGATCACGAATCGCACTTAAATAAGCCTTTTTTGATAGGCCATACTTAAGTTCCGTGACATCCGTAACCCACTTTTCATTCGGTTTTTCTGCTGTGAACTCACGATTGAGCACATTTTCTGCAACGTGTTGCGGAGTTGAAGGCTTATACCGTTTCTTCTTTTTCCGAATGACGCTTTCTAGGCCAGATATCTTCATTAATCTATAAATTCGCTTATGATTGAGATCCTCTTCGAATTTTCTGTTCATATTTAAAGTCATTTGACGGTATCCATAGATTCCATCAACTTTCTCATGAAGAGCCTTCATTTCCTTTATAATTTCTTCATTTCGAAGTTCACGAAGAGAAGGTGTCCGATTCAGCCACTTATAATAAGCAGATCGTGCAATACCTGCAATCTCACAAAGTAAGAAGACGGAAAGACCTTCCTGATGTAACTCTTGGATTGCGATATACTTATCTTCAAATCGAGTTTGACTTATCTTCGCCTCCTTTCGATCTCCTCTAACTTTTTTAATAATGCGTTCTCTGCACGTAAACGTTCATTTTCTTTTTCAAGCTTTTGCATCTCGAGTTTAACTTTCTCTTCTGGAGAAAGCTCATCTTCTACTTTATTCTTTCCTCGCTTATCCCTAAGCGCTTCAATTCCACCATCTTTATACTTTTTAACCCACTGATATACTTGTTGATAAGAAACTTGATATGTCTCGGCTGCTGTTTGATAATCTTTACCGTTCTCCAAGCAATAATAAACAATTTGTTTCCGTTCATCTAAAGTGGTTTTTCTTCCTTTAGTCATAGAGCTCGTCCTTCCGTGTGACGTATCCTTTAATTCACTATGACTATTATACTTTTTAATCCATTTCCTGAGGACTGATAAATCGGATATTTCATACCGTCTTGTAATCTCACGTAAAGAATACTTACCAGAAAGGTAATCCCTTATGGCGGCTAGTTTTAGTTCCTTAGAATACCTTTTCCAAGTGGAGGTCTCCTTTAGACCTTCCGTGCCATATTTATCAAATTTGTGTTTCCATTCTAAAATTGTAGTTTGGTGTACCTTATAAATGGATGCGACTTCGTTTATCGAATATTGATTATCCTCCAACATTTTCAATATCTCGAATTTTTCTTCTATAGAATAGGACCTTTTAGACATAATAAATACTCCCCAATAAGTAGCCAGATTTTTTATTTTTTAATCTGTCTACCTATTGGGGAGCATATCA
>NZ_JBITPF010000075.1:0-57218 GCF_050468025.1 Neobacillus sp. NRS-1170
CATGCGCCTACTCTATTTGTTGTAATCGGATTTTACTAACAGGCATTCTCCATTGTTTGAGATAAATCCATCCATATTTTGTATTTGTGTTTGGATAATAAAACCATTTGAAAGCATACTAAAACATAGAATTATATTTTAGAAAAAGGAAATTAGACTGAACAAATAAAATGAGGCATTCATGATGGATTTACTTTCACGTCATTTATTCGAAAATGAAACAGTCCTGAAATCTACTTTCACAGATTGTCCCGATGTTATTTTTCGCAGTTTTTTAATCAGTAATAAAACAAAAGCCCTTCTCATTTATACAGAAGGTTTGGCCAATATTGAAGAAATCGATAAAAATGTGCTTTCCCCGCTGATGCAGCAAGAAATAACGAGACTCCCAGACATTCAGGCGATACTTGAGCAGAAACTGTCCGTTTCTAAGGTGAAACCTGTTTCGGACATCAAGCAGGCCATTCAGGAAATTTCTTCAGGGAATCCGGTTATGTTGATAGATCAACAACTACATGGCATTACAATTGGTTTGGCGAAATGGGAAAAACGTGCCATTGAAGAACCGATAGCTGAATCCGTCGTTCGAGGTCCCAGGGAGGGCTTTACGGAAACAAACAGTGTTAACATATCGCTGTTACGAAGAAAAATAAAGAGCCCGAATTTAAAAATGAAATCATTAGTCGTGGGGCGCTACAGCCAAACGCAAATCGTTTATATGTATATCGAGGGGATTGTTGATCCTCATCTGCTTGATGAAGTCCATAACAGGCTGAACCGCATTGATATTGATGGTGTATTGGAAAGCGGCTATATCGAAGAATTCATCGAGGATTATCCTTATTCACCATTCCCGCAAATATTAAATACAGAGCGGCCGGATGTTGCGGCATCAAGCTTGCTGGAAGGCCGCGTAGTTATTTTAGTTGATGGCACACCAATTGTTTTGATTGCACCAGCCACACTTTATTCTTTGTTACAGGCTTCTGAGGATTATTATCAACGGTTTATGATTGGAACACTCATCCGCTGGCTGCGTTATATTTTATTGCTCATAGCCTTACTGCTTCCGTCTACCTATGTGGCGATTCTTACCTATCATCAGGAGATGCTTCCAACAACTTTATTGTTAAGTATGGCAAAGTCAAGAGAGCAAGTTCCGTTTCCTGCTCTGATTGAAGCGGTTATAATGGAGATTACGTTTGAGGCCATAAGGGAGGCGGGGATCCGTCTGCCCAAACAAGTCGGTTCCGCTGTCAGTATTGTTGGGGCTTTGGTCATTGGCCAGGCAGCTGTCTCTTCGGGACTTGTATCGGCACCAATGGTCATGGTTGTAGCCTTCACAGGGATCGCTTCTTTTGCCATCCCCCGGTACAACGCCTCCACCGCTATTAGAATGCTCCGTTTCCCTATGATGGTAGCTGCTGGGACACTGGGGTTACTCGGGATTATGCTAGGGATTCTTGCCATCATCGTTCATTTAAACACGATCCGTTCCTTTGGCGTTCCGTATTTATCCCCAATGGCACCGATGAAGGGAGCGGAGATGAAAGATGTATTGATTAGAGCACCATGGTGGTCCCTAAAAAAGCGCCCCCGCTTCACAGGATATTCTAATACAAATAGGCAGCCGGAGGGGCAGAAACCTAACCCGCTTAAGGGAACTGAATAGGAGTTGAAATGGATATGCTTGAACGAGGCAAGATATCGGCATTACAAATGGCCTTTATGATGAATCCGACCATTTTAGCCACCGGTTTACTGCTCGTCCCCGCGATCACGGCGAAAACAGCCAAACAAGATTTGTGGTTATCGCCGATTTGGGCATCTTTCATTGGTTTTTTAATTGTATTTGTTGCTTTTCGACTTAATAAGCTCTATCCGAAAGAAACAATGTTTGAATACAGCGAGAAAATTCTCGGAAAAATTCCAGGGAAAATTGTTGGCATGATTTTGGTGTTTTATTATTTTCATGTAACAGGCATTATCGTCCGTGAGTATGGAGAATTTGTTTCTGGCACCTTCCTCCATCAGACACCCATGCTCGTTATGTTTTCGACCATGATTATTGTTTCCTCCATGGCTGTCTATGGCGGCCTTGAAGTGATAGGGAGATGCTCTGAGATGATTGTCCCTATTTTGTTAGTCCTTTATTTGGTTATATTTGTCATGCTGTTAAAGGATTTAGATACCAAAAATTTTTTTCCAATGTTGGAAAAAGGCTTAGGGCCATCCCTGAAGGGTTCGATTGTCCTGCAAAGCTGGTTTAGTGAATTTATCCTTGTTTCTTTTTTCTTTCCCTATCTAAGGGATCAGGATAAAGGGATGAAATGGGGAATGATATCGGTTTTTAGTGTTATGTTTTATATGGTGCTGACCAATGTCATGTCCCTTTTGTTATTTGGAAAATTGACAGCTTCCTTGACTTATCCTGTTATGGTAGCGGCTCGGTATATTAGTATTGCTGATTTTTTGGCCCATTTGGAATCGATCGTGATGGCCCTTTGGGTTGCCGGTACTTTTATTAAAATTACGGTTTTTTATTATGCGCTTGTTTTGGGGACTGCCCAGTGGCTTAAGATTTCTGATTTTCGTCCGATTGTGCTCCCAATAGGCTTTTTATTAATTTTATTTGGGGTATGGTCTGCGCCAAATTTGCAGGTACTATCACATTTCCTTAGTACTTCTGCTGCCTTTTATTTACTATCAATCCAGGTTGGCATTCCGGTTTTCCTTCTTATCATTGCATTAATTAAAAAGAAAAGACAGCAAATGAAAGGGTCAATAACAGGATGAGACGGCATTATGGGAAGGCCTCCCTTAAGAAAATCTTTTTTCTTTTTCTTATTCTTTTTGTTTTTTTATTAGCGGGCTGTTGGGATAGAAGGGAAGTAAATGATCTGGCATTGATAAGAGGTGCTGGTATTGATAAAAAACAAAATGGAAAAATGGAGCTTACGGTTCTTTTGTATATACCGAAAGGCGGAAGCGGCAGTGAGCAGGGTATGGAGGGCTCAGGCGGCGGCGGAATCATGCAGACGGTGATACGCTCTGCGCAAGGAAATACCATTGCTGAAGCGATGTCGATTCTTCAAGAAAAACTGCCGCGCCAAATTTTCTGGAGCCATTGCGAAGTGTTTATCTTCAATGAGGCGATCGCTAAAGAGGGAATTGCAGAGGATGTCGATTTTTTTATTCGTATGCCAGAGCTTCGAGAACGATCTCAATTATTTATCAGCAAAGAGAGAGCTCGAAAAATATTAAGTCTTCTTCCGCCGCTGGAACGTGATCTTGCAGAAGTGGTTCGAGAATTGGGGGAAGAAAAAATAGGAATGACGGTTACCACCAAAGATTTCGCGGAAATGTTGGTAAGTGAGGCTGGCGATACGGCCATTCCGTGGATCAAGATTCTTCCTCCAATCGAAGGTCAGGAGGAAAAGCGAACCATCGCTTATATTACAGGAACAGCGATATTTAAGAGGGACAAAATGGTTGGTAAAATAAATGATTCCGTTACTAGGGGGCTTTTGTGGCTTAGGGACGAAGTGAAGTATTCTACCATCACCGTTACACCTAGAGGTGCAAAAGGTTATGTTTCTATGAAATTACTGCGGGCTAATACAAAAATCCTTCCGAAAATAAAAAATGGCAAATGGGAAGTTGTACTCAAGGCTGAAGCGGACGATGATATCATGCAAAATACAACTGACTTAGACGTTACGAATCCTATAGTAGTTAAAGCCTTAGAGCAACAATTAAAGAGCCAGCTGGCTAAAAGAGTAAACGAAACATTAAAGGAAGTTCAAAAGGATATGAAAGCAGATGTTTTTGGGTTTGCTGACGCCTTTCACCGCGAGTATCCTGAGATATGGAAAAAAGAAAAAGATCGTTGGAATGAAATTTTTCCAAACGTAAAAGTAACAATAGTACCGAAAATCAAAATTAAAAGGCAAGGAATGCAATCCGGTCATCCGCTCATTTCTAGTAAGAAGGGGAATGGAGAATGAAAATAGCTTCCTTATTGGGAACGACTCTGCTTGTTTTATTTATGGTCCTTTCCCAGATCACAAAAATAAACAAAAATCAAAAAAAAGATAGAGTGGTTTTAATTGTTTTTTCGGCCCTTGGATGGGTTGTTGCTAACCTGTTAATCTTTTTCCCGGATGTGCCTGGTCCTACAGAATTAATTGATTTGTTGTACAAACCTCTAGGAAAACTACTTGAATAAATAGCTTTCGATATCCCTGCTGAAGGGATATTTTTTTATGTAAGGGCTTACATAATTATTTAAATATTCAGAATTGATTCACTGGTGGAAAAATTCCATTGACGAAGGGTTGGTCAGTGTTATATATTTTTACATATTGATGTTAGGAAAAGTAACATGTGGGGTGTTTCCATGAAAAAGATTGAGGCGATTATTCGGCCTGAAAGGCTTACAGATACCATTAAGGGCTTGAAAAAGATAGGCATTACCGGTTTTACCGTATCCCAGGTGGTTGGCCGCGGGAAGCAAAAAGATACCCAAGGTGTGTACCGCGGAAAAAATTATCAAGTGACCTTGCATCCAAAGGTAAAGCTGGAAATTGTGCTTTCCGATTATTTGGTGGAGTCGACCATCCGCACCGTTGTCCAGGCAGCCCAGACAGGCGAAGACGGAGACGGGAAAATATACGTCTATCCGATTTTGGAAGCGTACAATATTCGGACGGGAACGATTGATTATGATATCGATGATTTAGCAAATCGAGAAGGGGGATCATAATGGAACTTATGTATGTCAATACCATTTGGGTGGTCCTGGCTGCGGCCATGGTGTTATTTATGGAAGGCGGCTTCAGTTTATTGGAGGCAGGGTTTGTCCGGACAAAAAATGCCGTCAATGTCACGATGAAGATTTTTGTCGATCTAACGGTTGGCGCCTTAGCGTTTTGGCTGATTGGCTTTGGGATTATGTTTGGCAAGGATGCCTTTGGCTTCGTTGGCACAAGCCTGATTGGCAGCCCGGAAAAAATTTCCCTTTCGATTGAATTGCCCAGTGTGGCGTTTGTGCTTTTTCAGATGGGATTTGCGGTTGCTTGTATTTCGATTATTTCGGGTGCACTGGCAGAGCGGATGAATTTTAAAGCCTATGTGGTCACAGCTGCCCTTATTTCTATTATTATTTATCCTTTGTCCGGTCACTGGATTTGGAATAGTGATGGCTGGCTGGCGAAATTAGGCATGAAGGATTTCGCTGGTTCGGCGGCGATTCATGCGGTTGGCGGCTTTGCCGCTTTTGCGATGGCGAAATGGTTAGGGCCACGGAAGGGCAGATTCAATTCTGACGGCAGCGTGAACGTTTTTGCCCCTAGTAATATTCCATTGGCTTCAGCTGGTGCGTTTATTCTGTGGTTTGGCTGGTTTGCTTTTAATGCCGGAAGCACTTTGGATGCCTCGAGCTCAAGCCTAGCCCCGATTGCAATTAACACGATGTTAGCTGGAGCAAGCGGCGGTTCGGCTGCTTTATTTTTAACGATGAAGAAGTTTGGCAAAGCTGATCCAAGTATGACGATCAATGGTGTTTTAGCGGGATTAGTGGCGATTACGGCAGGATGTGCATTTGTTTCCGAATGGAGTGCAGTTTTAATTGGGGCGGTTAGCGGTTTGCTGGTAATTTATTCAACGCTATTTGTGGATTATTTAAGGGTGGATGATCCTGTCGGCGCTGTGGCTGTCCATGGCTTTAGCGGTGTGTTTGGAACGATCGCGGTTGGGTTGTTTGATCGTTCGTCAGGATTGTTGAATACGGGTGATTTCTCGCTTTTAAAGGTACAGCTTTTAGGGGCAGCGGTGGTGATTGTATGGGGGCTGCTTGGCGGAACGTTTATGGCGAAGGTTTGCGAAAAAACGGTCGGCTTCCGGGCATCAGAGCGGGAGGAAGAAGAGGGTCTCGACATGTCCTACCACGGTATTCCGGCATACAACGAATTGGAGCGTTTCACGGATCTGCCGACAAGTTTATTTAATTTTGAAGAAACCACAGGTGTCACGGTTTCGGCTCCTGTTACGAGTAAAGTAAAGGCGGAGAAACCAGTTTAATGGGAAGCTTTTTGCACTGGGACAAAAACCAAGTAAAAATGTGATCGATCAGTCCAATGGATGAGCTCTATGGGACAAAACTTTGTTACAAAACTATTAAACTGTCCTATAGAAGAGCTCTATAGGAAAAACTTAGTAGAAAAACAATCAAACTGTCCCATAGAAGAGCTCTATGGGACAAAACATGGCAAAAAAACGATCAAACTGTCCCATAGAAGAGCTCTATGGGACAAAACGTGGCAAAAAACTATCAAACAGTGCCAAAGAAGAGCCCCGATGGTCTTCATTCCGACCCTCAATTCATCCCGAGCTAAAATAAATAGGCGGCTAATTAAGCCGCCTTCATTATTGAACCAAAACTCCCCAGCTACATACTCGGTTCCGCCCAGTATTTTTTGCTTGGTACAATGCTTTGTCCGCTTGTTCAATCAATTCGCTGGTGGATCGAGCCGATCCGGCCTGATAAGTGGCAATGCCGATACTTACGGTTAATACCCCATATTCCTGTGAAGCTTGATGAGGAATGTTTAATACCTCAACCGCCTTGCGCACTTTCTCAGCAATGATAACCGCTTCGGCTGAATCGGTTTCCGGAAGAATGATGGCGAATTCCTCCCCGCCATAGCGGGCCGAAATCTGTGGAGGAACAAGAAGCTCTTGGACAAGAACACCAATTTTTTGCAAACACCGATCACCTGCTGGGTGACCATATGTATCGTTATAAGGTTTAAAATAATCTATATCAAAAAAAAGCAGCGACAGCGGCGTTTCCGCTTGCACAGACTTGATCCATACCTTTTCAAGCTGTCTATCAAAAAAGCGCCGGTTGGATACTCCGGTTAAGCCATCGATATTCGACAAATAGTGCAATTGCAGCTCCATCCTTTTCCGCTCAGAAATATCTCTCGAAACGGCCACCACTTTTGTCACTTCTCCGTTTTCAATGATTGGTGTTCCGCGCATATCGACATCGATCCAATCCCCAGTTGAATGCCGCCAGCGGTATTCCGTTACTAAAATGCTTCTATCGATGACCACTTTACGGAACATCTCTCGGACACGATCGACATCCTCCGGGTGAATGTATTCACGAGGATACTTTCCGATATACTCCATCGGCTTCCCGCCAAAAAGTTCGATAGAAGGAGAAGCATAAAGCGCCATCCCTGTCGTGTCCAGCACCATGACAACGTCCGACATATTCTCACTTATTAAGCGGAATTGTTCCTCATTCTCTTTTATTCGATTTTGAAGAAAACTAGTTTTTAATAGATAATTAATCAAATAGAATATACATATTGCACTAATCATGGAGGTCGTCCAAAAAGAAACCGTAATAAGCAGCAGAGTACTTAGGTCTTTAATTAAATAAATTGCGATGAGATTAATAGAAATTAAACAATAGATATTTAAAAATACCCATTTCCTCCATTGGTTGGCATAGGTGGAAAGGAGACCGCAGGCAATGGCCATTTGAATAGCATTAAAGGCTCCGATGATGGACGGCAAATCTGTTTCTCTGTTAAAAAAGATTCGCGAAATCGCGATGATACTTCCCGTTATGAATGCAGAAGGAATTCCGCCAAAAAGGGAACTGATGATAATGGGAAAATGCCGGAAATCGACAAGAGTTCCCGTGCCAAGCCGCAATCCATAAAACATAAGGAGTGTCCCGATTATGCCGAAAAACAAACCAATGAATAGTTTGGACTTGGCCTTAAAGGTTCTTGTATTCAGGTGATAAATATCGAAAAAGTTGCCTTTATTTTTAAAAAAGTAATGGATAAGGACGATGGATGAAGTTAAAATGGCAAGGTTAGCGATGAGGTCCATAATTAAATTTTTATACATATGTACACTACCCCATTAAATAGTAAATATTACCCAATCTATCGTATCCTATTATCCGAAACATCACAATAACAACATTTAAACATTTTCCAACGCCTTATAAATCGCCTTTTTCTTGTACATCTCCTGGTCCGCCAACTCTAGTATTTCCTCGAGCGTTACCCCTGTCCCAGGTTTATAATGGTAATATCCGTGGCTAGCTGAGATTTCGTAGGGTTTCTGATTGGAAACGTTAATCTCATGGAAGGCACTCTGAATGTCAGTCCACACTTCTTCAACGTCTTCCCTTTTCTTATTAAATAGGATTACGATGAATTCGTCCCCGCCAAGGCGGAATAACACGTCTTGGTGATCAAGGTTTTCGCTAATTGTCTCACAGCAAGTTTTAATCAAGTCGTCGCCGTTTGAATGACCAAAACGATCATTGACGATTTTCAAATTGTTTATATCAATATAGCAAATAATAAATTCCTGCGAATTCTCTTTAAGCAACTGTCGGAGGAGCTCAATGCCGCTGCGCCGATTGCGAATGCCAGTCAGCATATCAATCGATGCATGCTGAAGGAGCTCGGCCTCGTTCTTTTTCATTTCGGTAATATCGGTCGAATCGATTAAAATGCAGGTGTCATCGAGGTAATCAACCAATTCGAAATTAAGCAGCGACCAATTCCGTATGTGGGATGTAATTTGCAGCTCTGTTACATAATTTTTAATGCTTTTTTCCTTTAATAGTCTATTTGAAATTTCCTGCTTCTCATTAGGACTGCTGAACAAGAAGCTTGCATTCATATGTTCCGGGTAGTATTCGACTGCTTGTTTATTCATGAGGACAATCTCATCACTGTCGAGCTTTGTCAAAATTAACGGGTTTGGATTCAAATTAAATAGTCTCCGAAAACTTTCTTCATTCCGGCTAAGCTTCTGCTTATTTAAATAATCATTTTTTCGCAAAGAATAGAAGGCCAGTGCTATTGTAAATGAAATGACGGCAGTACCTGTCGAGTTAATTAACTTTGAAAGGAACGAATAATGATTGGATTCAATCAGATATAAGCCGATTAAGAAAAAAATATGGACTGTGACATACTGGAATAATAGGTTTCTAGGCCGAATCGGGAAGATGGCCGCGACTCCCAGTAATATTATGATATAGGCGTAAATGTTTCCGGTGAATAGCTGGCTGTTGATAGAGGAAACGGCCCCGATCACCAAATAGAGGAGAATATAGCCATTTACGATGAAACTTTTAGGAGCTTTCTTGTTCCGATAGATCATAAGAAATATAAGTGATATCACCAGTCCAGCAATATGCACGCTTTCGAGCACCCATTTAAAAAGGGGCTTGTCGAGATTTTTAAAAAAAACAAAGTCGACGATGAAAAAACCTGGATAGGTGAAAATCAGCATATAAGAAACGAGTTTTATTCTTTCAAATATCTGCTCGTCATTAAATTGATTAAATTCTTGTGTTGTTAATAGATTCGTAGCGAAGGATTTCAAGTTGATCATCCTTTTTTCTATTTATCTTCGGTATTTTAGCACATTTTTAGGGAAAGGAAAGGGTATTCCGGTTTATTTTAAAATAAAAAAGCCGATAACGGGGACCTCATCCCCTTTATCAGCGAATTGAAATTTATAAATGATGGAGGATTATTTTTACCCATCCAAAAAAAGCCAGCCATAACGGGATGCTTAGTGCTGTACCCCATAGCAACCCTGTGAAAAAACTTTCCCGCTCTTCCATAAAAACCACTCCTACCTGAAAGAATTCCTTCATCAGTATGGTCAAGTTCGTGGATATCTATTACTAAAAATAGCAAACAGAACAGCGGAAAAATGGAGAAGCGTGTCAGGTGGATTTAAATGTTTTCGACAGAAAGCATCAAGTCCTTTATCTTTTCCCTCGCACCCAAGCGCCATTGTTTGACAGCTGAGATTGATACTTTCTCCCGTTCGGCAATCTCTCTAATCGAAAAACCGTAGAGGACAAAATCGAGTACCCATTTTCTTTGACTTGGCGTCAGGGTGGAACAATAGGTTAATAGAGTTTCTTTTTCTAATGGACAGACAGAATAATCATCTTCAAACGCAGCCCAGAACTCTTCACCAGGATAAAGGTTTCGTTCGCTGTCCCGATGCGATTTGCGTAATGCCATGAGAAGGTGTCCGCGAATATAGGAGTAGGCGTAGTTGGTAAAGCTCCCTTTATCAGGATTGAAGCGCCTGCTAGCCTCCCACAGGGCGATGAGCGCCTGCTGGTAAAATTCGTCTTTGTTTTTGTAAAGATGGAGTGAGTTGATAATCTTTTGGATCATCGGCTGGTACTGTTCTAATAATTGTTCGAAGCTTTCCAATGGTAAATTCCTTTCAGAAAGCGCGCTTTACTTGGTATTCCCGGGTACCTCTACCATAGCGGGAATGTCTCAGCATATCGAATGTCACAAAATCACTTTTGGAGCGCATTTTCGCCTGAAACAGTCGATTTTTATGCACAAAAGTGATTTTTGGAGCTCATTTTTGCTCATTTGTTAGATTATTAACATAAAAAAATCTTTTGCGAGATTCGTCGATATTTGTTTATTGAAACATCATTGACGGCACAAAAAATTTGGACTATTCTAAACTCAACCCGCAAGCAATTTACCATTTACTCTACCGGAAAAATTGAAAGCGTTTTAATGGTCCTTACTTTTTAAAAATTACTTTAAATGGTATATACCATTATCAAAATTGACAAATTTTATAGGAACCTCAACAATTAGTTTTAGGAGTGAATATCAACTAAAATAGGGGAAATTATCAATGAGCAGAAGGATACGAGACGAAGAAGATCAGGTTCCTTTTTATAAGCAGCTAAAGGGAAAGATTCTGGATGATATTGAGAGTGGGAAGCTGAAGCACGGAGATAAGCTTCCGTCTGAAAGGGAGCTGGCCGAGCAATTTCAAATCAGCCGGATGACGGCAAGGCATACACTCTCCGTCCTGGAAAGAGAAGGTGTGGTCGAGCGGCGGGTAGGCGCGGGAACGTTCATCACCAACAATAAAATTGTAATGGACTTTATTACCTTTAATAGTTTTACGAAAAATATGCTGAACAAGGGGTTTATTCCCAGTACAAAGGTGCTTTCCATCGGGAAGACCGAGGCCAAGCCCCATATCGCCAGGAAATTGAATGTGCCAATCGGAGAAACACTTATTACCTTAAAACGATTGCGCTCAGTCAATGAAATGCCGGTAGCGATCGAAGAATCGTTTATTTCTGAAAAACTATGTCCAAATCTCGAACAGTTTATCTTCGATAATGCATCTCTCTATCAAATCTTAGAGGATCAGTACGGGATTGTTCTAGTCAAGGCAAAGGAGCAAATGCAGGTTACTTTTTCGGAGGAAAGTGATAGTAAGCTATTAAAAATCCGCTCCGAAAGTCCGTGTATATATCAGGAGTCCGTCGCCTACGACCACCATGACCAAGAAATAGAATTTTCCATTTCTTTAACTAGAAGCGATATCGTAAGGTTTTATTCTGAACTTAATCTGAAATGATTTTGTTTCAGATTTACATGAAATGGTATATACCATTAAAGGAGGGAACCGAGATGAAAGTAATTGGTGTTGGCGATAATGTCGTTGATAAATATATGTATAAAAAAACGATGTATCCCGGCGGGAACGCCCTGAATTTCGCCGTCTATGCCAAGCAATTAGGGATTGAATCCGCCTATCTGGGCGTTTTCGGGAATGATCTAGCGGCAGCACATATTATTGAAACATTAAAAAGCTTGGATGTGGATATTTCGAAATGCCGCCAGCATAAAGGAGAAAACGGCTTTGCCGCGGTCGATTTAGTTGATGGCGACCGGGTATTTATTGGCGGGAATGGCGGAGGTGTCCAGAAGGATCATCCAATTGTCCTCAACAACGAAGACCTCGACTATGTTAAATCTTTCAATCTAGCTCATAGCAGCATCTACAGCGATATGGATACAGAGCTGCCGAAATTGAAGGAAGCGGGTATTCTCGTATCCTATGATTTTTCGAGTGACTACACTGATTCATTGCTACAACGAAATTGCCCTCATATTGATATTAGTCTTCTTTCATGCGGACAGCTGGCGGTTGAAGATGCTGAGAATTTATTAAAACGAGTTTATGCCTTTGGCAGTAAGCTGGCGATTGGCACGATGGGCGCGCGGGGCGCGCTGGTTTTTGATGGCGAGAATTTTTACCGTCAAGAGCCGCATTTTGTTCAGCCGGTAGATACACTAGGTGCCGGCGACTCCTTTTTTACAGCGTTTATCCTGCATCATTTAGCTGGAAATCGATTGGAAAGAAGTTTGGAAGAAGGCGCGAAATTCGCAGCCAAAACCTGCCTGGTCGATGGCGCTTTTGGCTATGGAATTCCGTTTTAATTTTTATAAAAATAAGGAGGGTCTATTGCTATGAAAACAAAGCTGGTCTTAACATTCATGTTGGTGTTCGCCCTGTTGCTCGCGGGGTGCTCGAGCTCTTCATCCACAAAGGAAGATGAGTCGGGAAAAGTAGTGTTAAAGTTTTTGCATAAGTGGCCGCAGCCAGAATACGCTCCCTATTTTGAAGAAGTCGTCAAAGATTTTGAAAAGCAGAATCCTAACATCAAGATTAAAATGGAAGCTATTGCCGATGAACCGATCAAGGACAAACTTCGTGTCATCCTCGGCGGCAACGAGGTTCCGGACATCATGTTCTCCTGGTCCGGCGAATTTGCCCGCAAGTTCGTCCGTGCCAATGCAGCCCTAGATTTAACTCCGTATCTAAATGAAGATACAGCTTGGAAGAACAGCTTTATTCCAGCATCCCTGCAGCCTTTCACCTCTGACGGAAAAAACTACGGTATCCCACTTCGATTCAATGGTAAATTCTTTGTTTACAACAAGAAAATTTTTGAAAAGTATAATCTGCAGGAGCCTGCGACCTGGGATGAATTTTTACAGACTCTCGATACGTTGAAAAAGGGCGGCGAGACTCCGCTCATTCTTGGAAACCAAGATCCATGGGCCGCGATTCATTACTTAACAGGCTTAAACCAAAAAGAAGTTTCCCAGGATGTAAGAATGAAAGACTATAATCCAGGTTCCGGCGAATTCACCGACCCAGGCTATGTCAAAGCGATGCAGCTGTTAGCCGATTTGAATAAAAAGGGTTATTTTATGAAAAATGTTAACTCCAGCTCGCATGATATGGCGAAGCAATTGTTCTTCGCCGGCAAGGGCGCAATTATGTATGTGGAATTAGAAGAATTTGCCGATATGGATAAAAACATGAAGGGCAATTGGGGCTTCTTCCCGATGCCGTCGATTACCGATGGAAAAGGAAATCAGAATTTCATCACCGGCGCACCAGATGGCTTTATCGTTTCTTCGAAAACCAAGCATCCTAAAGAAGCGATCCAGTTCCTAAAATTCTTAACCAGCAAAGAAAATTCTCTAAAGTTGGTCAAACAAATTGGCTGGCCTAGCCCGATTGACGGCGCCACAAATCCAGACACGGCTTTGAAGGAAGTGGCAGAAGGCGTTGAGGCGATGAAGAAAGCAGAAGGCATGGCGGAGTGGCTTGATACCGATGTTCACGCAAAAGTGGCGGATGTGTATTTATCCAATATCCAGCTCCTGCTGGATGGCTCGAAAACACCGGAACAAATTATTAAGGAAGTTCAGAAGGTAGCGAAGCAAGTCCAAAGTGAAGTGGAATAAGAATGAGAAGGGCAGGCAGTTGCTTGCGATTTGCCTGCCCCTTCCAGGAGGGAGAAGATATGACAAGAACCTTTCGCAATAGCCGTACAGCCTTACTATTTATTTTGCCAGCACTCCTTCTCATTCTCATGTTTGTGTTTCTGCCGATTGTCTTAAATCTCTACAATAGCTTATTTAGGTGGAACTCGTTCGAGGCGGGGAGAGCGTTTGTCGGCTTAGAGTATTACGGGAGGCTATTTAAAGATTCGATCTTTTTTACGGCTTTGAAAAATAATTCCTTGTACGCGGTCGTTTCGTTAGTGTTTCAAGTCGGCGGCGGTTTGGTTATTGCTGCTATTTTAGAAGATAAATTGATTCGAAGGTTCCAGCCCTTTTTCCGGACGGTGTTTTTTATTCCTTCTGTTATATCAATTGCGGTTGTCGGATTGCTCTGGCAGCTCCTTTATAATCCGGAAGTCGGCTTGGTTAACGGTGCCTTGAAGGCGATTGGGCAGGCGGAATGGGCACGGTCCTGGCTTGGTGATAGTGAAGTGGCCATTTACGCGGTCGTTGCGGTGTCACAGTGGCAGTATACCGGCTATATGGCGATGCTGTTCATTTTAGCGATGCAAAAAATTCCGTATGAATACTATGAAGCGGCGATGATTGATGGCGCTTCTAAAATTAAAACGTTCCTGTTTATTACCTTGCCGCAGATCAAAGAAATGATTCTAGTTGGCACGGTGATCACCGTGATTGGCGCGTTTAAGGTGTTTGATGAAGTGTACATTATGACAAACGGTGGACCTGGCCGCTCGACGGAAGTGCTGGGGACGATGCTGTACCGGGCTGCATTCCGAAATGATGAAATGGGCTATGCCTCAACAATCGGAACTGTGATTTTTGTGATAACGCTGACCCTGTCTTTGGCTCAGATGAAATTAGGGAAATCGGGACAGGAGGTGTAGCGGGTATGGAACCTTTGGTGAATACGGAAAAAGTGGCGGAGGTTCACAGTTCACGGGTTAACTGGACCTTGGTCAAAAATAGATTGTTTCAATCTGTGGTGCTCGTCTGGTTTAGTGTCTTTGCTTTATTGATTATTTACCCGATTATCTGGCTTGCCTTAAGCGGACTGAAATCGAATAGTGATTTTTTCCTGAATACGTGGTCGCTGCCAAAGGAATGGCTGTGGAGCAATTATAAAGCTGCCTGGGACACGGGTATCGGCCAATTCTTTTTAAATAGTGTGCTTGTGACGCTTGTTTCAGTGCTGTCAGTGCTGCTGCTCGGGTCGATGGCGGCATTTGGCTTGAGCCGTTTCCATTTTAAAGGCCAGAATCTGGTGCTTGTCCTGATTTTAAGCGGTTTAATGCTGGCACCACAAGTCAGCTTGATTCCTTTGTTTAAATTACTGCAGGGGCTGGGGCTTTACAATACGTATTGGGCGTTAATCCTTCCGTATGTGGCGTTTCAATTGCCGTTTGCGATTTTCTTAATGAGATCTTACTTTTTATCGATCCCGCGGGAGCTTGAGGAGTCTGCAATTATCGATGGCTGTAATAGCTGGAAGGTGTATTGGCACATTATCATCCCGATGGGGAAGCCGATTATTGCTTCCTGTGCGTTGCTGGCGGGGATGAATGTCTGGAATGAATTTATGTTTGCGCTGGTATTCGTCGAGGATTCTGCACTTCGAACGATTCCAGTTGGTCTAATGAATTTGCGGAGTCAATTGAATACTAATTTTGGAATCCAATTGGCCGGCTTAGCGATTTCGGCGCTGCCGATGATTATTGCCTATATTCTCTTTCAAAAACAATTCGTACGCGGGCTGTCGGCTGGCAGTGTGAAGGGTTGATTAGGGGAATGCTTCCCTATTTCAGCCTGATTGGTTTAAATGGTATATACCAAATGGATGCAGGAGGGATGGAATGATGGGAAAATTGAAACGTTCGCAGCTTACGGGCATGAATTTTCACTATCTGCATTATCCGCTGGAGTATTTTTTTGACGCAATGGTGAAGTATGAGTTTGAACAAATTGAGTTATGGGGCGCGTCGCCGCACTTGTATGTTGAGGATTTGTCGCTCGCTGAAGTTCGCCGGATTAAGGGAGAGGTGGATCAGCGGGGACTGAAGGTTGTCTGCTTCACTCCAGAGCAATGTATGTACCCAATCAATCTGGCTGCCAAGGAGCCGGTGATTCGCGAAAGAAGTATTGCCTATTTTAAGAAATCGGTTGAGACGGCTGTTGAATTAGCGGCGCCAATGGTGTTGGTCACGGCCGGCTGGGGCTACCGGAATGAAAACAGGGAGGAGGCGTTGAAGCGGAGCCGGGATTCGCTGGAGCAGCTGACGGCTTTTGCTTCGAATCAAGGTGTGGTTTTGGCGCTTGAGCCTTTGCAAAAAATTGAGTCGAATTTGATTTGTACGCTGTCTGACTTGGTGGAGATGCTCGAATCGATTCCTTCTCCTTATTTAAAAGGAATGGTCGATACTATTCCGTTGTCGGTGGAGGGAGAAGAGTTGTCTTCCTATTTTGAGAGGCTGGGGGAGGATTTTGTTCATATCCATTTTATTGATGGGAAACCAGGCGGGCATTTAGCCTGGGGCGACGGGAATCTGCCGCTTGCAAAATATTTAAATACGTTAGCTGAGTACAATTATGAGGGTGCTTTGACGCTGGAGTTTACTTCTTCACAGTATTTGCTGGATCCGAACGCAGCGATTGAAAAGTCTTTGCGGACTCTGGCCCCATTTTTCGCCGATCACCGAATAACGAACCATTATTAGGGTTCTTTTTATGCCAAACAGATAAAAAAGGAGGACAAAAATTGTTAGCAGCCGTTAAAAATGCCTTAGAGGTTTTCCAAAAACGCGAAATTGACCGAGTTTATTTTGTCGCATGCGGTGGATCTTCCTCCCTGATGTATGCCAGTAAATATGTATTAGACCGTGAGAGTGCAAAAATCGATTCTGATTTATACAGCTCCAATGAATTCATTCACCGTAACCCGCGAAAGCTCGATGAAAAATCACTGGTGATTTTGTGCTCACACTACGGAAAAACACCAGAAACCGTAGAAGCGGCCCGCTTTGCACGCGAAAAAGGGGCGTTAACCGTTTCATTAACTTTTGATGCTGATGCACCGCTGGCCCATGAGTCTGAATATGTCATTGTTTATGAAGATGGCAAAGGAGCAAATTACCTGAACGAATCACCCGCGATTATGCTCGAGCTTGTTTTCGGACTCCTTGCCGCTAAAGAAGGTAATGAAAAATTCAATGATGTCGTTTCTTCATTAGATAACCTAGGACCCATTTTAGAAAAAGAAAAGGCAAAATTTTTATCACGGGCAAAGGCGTTTGCGGAGTCCTATAAGGATGACAAGGTGATTTACACAATGGGCAGCGGCGCTAACTACGGGATTGCCTACTGGTTTGCGATATGCCTGCTGATGGAAATGCAGTGGATTCATTCCCATGCCCTCCATGCCGGCGAATACTTCCATGGACCATTTGAAGTGCTGGATAAAGACGTTCCAGTTATTCAGCTATTAGGCTTAGATGAAACTCGTCCCCTAGAAGAGCGCTCTTTAGAATTTACGCAACGTTACGGTGAAAGAGTCGTTGTTCTTGATGCAAAGGAATTCGACTTAACGGGCGTGGCTGACAGCGTAAAAGGCTATATTGCCCCACTTATATTACAAGCCGTGCTCCGCCAATACGCTGAAAAGCTGGCCGAAGCCCGCAACCACCCGCTAAGCACCAGACGATACATGTGGAAGGTCCCGTATTAAAAGGAAAGTTAAATTGGTGTCAGGCACCAAAGAAAGACATTTTTACTATTTTGTCCGCGGTGGGAGGACACTTCTCTTTTGAGTAAGGGTGTCCACTGTAGGCGTATAAATGTCCGTTGATGGTGCCTGGGACCAACCAATTAAAATAAATTTTGGAGGTAAGCCAATGTTAAAATTTGATGCTGAGTTATTTTTAAAGATTGTCGGGCAAGAAGCGCTTGCACAAAGACCGGAGATTGAGCGTGTGGTGGATGAAATCGCCGCGAAGGAGTTTAAGAATATTTTCCTCATCGGATCCGGCGGGACGATTGCAATGATGTACCCATTTGAATATATCTTGAAATCGAATTCTTCTTTAGAAGTTCATGCGGAGATTGCAGCGGAGCTGCTAGTCATGAACAACCGTCATCTGACAAAAGACTCTGTTTGTGTATTTGCGTCTGTCACTGGTACTACGAAAGAAACGGTAGCTGCCGCCCAGTTCTGCAAGGATAAAGGGGCGACGACGATTGGGCTGGTGTCGAAGGCAGGCACCCCGCTCGCCGAAGCGGTGGATTTTTGCATTTTGGCCCCTGATGAAAAGCATTCATTTGATACCTTCTTTCTATATTTGCAGCTCTTGACCTTCCGTCTCATCCATAACAACGACGAGTTCCCGCAATATGATCAATTTGCAAAAGAATTGGACCTTCTCCCGCAAGGCATTGTCCAGGCACTCGAAGCCTTTGACGAACGAGCAGAGCAATTCGCCATCAAGCACAAGGATACCGGGTACCAAATGCTGGTCGGGGCGGGCAATCTTTGGGGCAACACTTATTCCTATGCGATGTGCATATTAGAGGAAATGCAGTGGATCAAGTCTAAATCGATTCATGCGGCGGAGTTTTTCCACGGGACGCTCGAGCTTGTCGAGGAAGATACAAGCGTTATCCTCTTTAAAGGAGAAGATGAAACCCGTCCGTTGGTGGAGCGGGTCGAGCGATTTGCTGAAAAAATCACAAAAGAGCTATTCATTCTGGATACAAAGGATTATGCCTTGGATGGGATCAGTGAAGAGTTCAGGAAACATTTTGCGATTAACGTGAACTGGGCCTTAACCGGCCGCATCAGTGTGTACCTGGAGCGGGAAAGAAATCATCCGTTGGAGCTAAGACGCTATTACCGAAAAATGGAGTATTAAGGGAGGAACATGATGTTCAATTTCGACCCGGAACGGTATTTAAGAATTCAAAAGGGAGCGTTGTCTCTTAAGGGTGAACTGGATGCGGCCATTGATTCCATGTCAGAAATAAAGAATGTATTTTTTGTAGGTACAGGAGGCGCCGCGATTCTCATGTACCCTGCTGAATACATCTTAAAAACGTATTCCACCCTGCCTGTTTTTACGGAAATCTCATCGGAATTAATGTTGATGGATCATCAACACCTAGACCAACATTCCTTAGTGATTTTGCCTTCTTTATCCGGTACAACCAAAGAAACGGTGGAAGCGGCGCAATTTGCCCGTGAAAAAGGGGCGACGACCATCAGCCTGGTTGGCCATGCCGATACCCCGTTAGCAAAATTAACGGATTACACCTTCGTTAATTTTGCGGAGGACGATACCTCTTGTGAGTCGTTTTACATCCAGTCCTATTTGATAGCGTTTCGCCTCATGTATAAACGAAAGGAATTCCCGCAGTACCATCAGTACATTGAGGAAATGGAACTGCTGCCAAACGCACTTTTAAGAGTAAAGGAAGCAGCCGAGCAGCGGGCGTCCGCATTTGCCCAAAACCATAAGAGAACGTCTTACCATATTCTCTCCGGTGCAGGCGTGGATTGGGGGCAAGCCTATTACTACGGGATGTGTATATTAGAAGAAATGCAATGGATCAAAACTCGTCCGGTCCATGCCTCCGATTTCTTTCACGGCACGTTAGAGCTGGTGGAGGAGGATACAAGTATCATTCTGCTTAAAAGCGAGAATCACACCCGCCCGCTAACAGAGAGAGTGGAGCGGTTTGCTGAGCATTACTCCAGAGAGGTAACTGTTTTTGATACGAAGGATTATCCGTTAGAAGGGATTTCGGAGGAATTAAGGAGTATAATCTCACCAATCGTGTTGGCGAGTCTTCTCGAGAGGGTCAGCTGCCATTTAGAAGCACAAAGGAACCATCCGCTGACGACGAGACGGTATTACAAAAAAGTTCCGTTTTAATGATCGAAGTCTTCACATATTGTGGAGGCTTCTTTCTTTGCGGCCGTTCTAAAATTTGGCAGAAACCTGCATTACTAGATTTTAGCGCTGGACTGGTTAAGTCACTACGTAGGGTTGCTTTTTGGAAGAAAAATGGGAATGAAATTGTTAGAGTTTAATAGTAGAATACTAGTAGACTTTTAGAGGAAATGGGGTTTAGGGTATTGCGGAGATTTGCAGCGGTATTTCTTGCGCTTCAGCTGGTGCTGGTGCCTGCGGTGGGGTTTGCCGAGGGGATGGATTCGGCGGTGCAAACGCCTGAGAAGACGATGAGCCAGAAATTATCTTCGGAAAAAGCGCCGAAGCAGTCATTAAAGAAAGCGGATTTTATGAATCCTCAGGATTATCCTTTGATTGCGAATGGCAATTTTGTTGATGATTTATATGATAGCGTTGGCAGTTATCATTATATCTATTTTGATGATGTGACTTCTGTTAGTTCGGAATTGATGAATGTGAAGTTGACCTACGAGTCAGATTCAACTGCGGAAAAAGATAGTCTTTTGACCCTCGAACTTTATAAAGAAGCGGCGGGTTCTTTGGAATTCTTAGGCAGCGCAGATTTTGATATGGCTGGGTATAATGGCGTTTATTTAAATACGGAATTGGCCAAAAGTGATGTCAGCGATTCTCCTTATATTTATATGAGAATAGGAATTTCGAAAGCTAGTGATGATCCTTCCTATGCTGATGTGCTTACGTTTAAGGTGGCAAATCCATTTAATGCCGCTCCAAGTGCCATTGTACCGGACGATCGATATGCGGTGATTAGTAATGAGTCCGTTGATGGAGAGGCAACTCAGGCCTCCGGGGCTTTTAACGAGAAAAATATGAAGATCACGAACGATGCAAGTTTGGCTCGTGATGCTTATAAGGTCGACTATAATAAACCATTTGACCATGCGGCTTATAAAGGCAAGCTAGTTCGAAAAAGCGCACGGTCTTTGATGCCGGCATACAAAATCGGCGATCAAAAGTTATTTTGGGTGTCAGATTTGACGACGAATACGGATTCGCAAATTAATGCCCGCTTAGCTTACAGCGGAGCAAAAGCGAATGTATGGGTTTATGATAACCAAATTACTGATTCAGATGCAGAAAAATTAGGGACGGAATTTGATAATAAGATTTATTCAGCTGTGACCACTAATTTTGGGCAGGAATCGGATGTGGACCATGATGGAAAAGTAAATATTTTATGCTATGACATTCAAGATGGCTATTCGGATACGAGTGGCGACGGCTATACCGCCGGGTATTTTTATTCCGGGGATTTATACAATGTCGAACATTCCAATCAGTCAGAGATTTTTTATATGGATACGTACCCAACCATGGGCATAGGTTCGGTGAAGGATGTCACTGGCGCTTATGAGACACTTGCCCACGAGTTTCAGCATATGGTGAACTTCAACCAAAATGCATTGATTGAAGGAAATAGTGAGGGCATGGATACATGGCTGGATGAGGCTTTATCGATGGCGGCCGAGCAAATTTATACGGGTCACGGCCTTTCCGACAGAATTGAGTATTATAACCTTTCTTCGTCCATTAGTAATGGACATTCTCTGTTGTATTGGGATCAATACGGTGATACACTTGCTAATTATTCGTTGTCTTATTTGTTCGGGCAGTATATAAAAATTCAAACCGGGCAGGGGAATCGGATTTTTAAAGAAATTTTAGCCAATCCGAATAATAATTATAAGGCGATTGAGGATGTAGCGAAAAAGTATATCAGTCCGGATATGACGTTTGGAAAATTAATGACCAATTTCCGGATTGCTCTTTTATTAAAAGAAGGGTCCGGTCCGTACGGATTTAAGGGTGATCCGTTCTTTGATACGCTGAACGAGAAAATTTTTACCGGCAGTTCTGTGAATTTACGCGGCGGCGGCGCGGTTGTGACTACGTATAAATCAAAGGATGGATTTGTCCAGCCTGTTACTAAAGGTAATAATGTTAGTTATACATTTTTTAAAAGAGGTCAGGAAAATAATGGGGTTCCATTACGATTCGGCTGGGTTTTAGCAAATGGCAAGTGGTATTATTATGATTTGAAAACCAGTGCGATGCGGACCGGCTGGCTGCAGGACGGCGGCAAATGGTACTACCTAGATGCGAGCGGCGTGATGAAGACGGGCTGGTTGAAGGATGGGACTAAATGGTATTATTTGGCTGGCAGCGGAGCCATGAAGACGGGCTGGCTGAAGGATGGCACGAGGTGGTACTACCTTGACGGCAGCGGTGCCATGAGGACGGGCTGGCTGAAGGATGGAGCAAAATGGTACTACCTAGATGCGAGCGGCGCGATGCGGACGGGCTGGCTGAAGGATGCCGGCAAATGGTACTATTTGGACAGAAGCGGTGTGATGAAAACGGGCTGGGTGCTGATCAGCGGCAAATGGTATAAATTCAATAGCAGTGGTGTTTGGGTAGGATAGAGGCAGTGCCTCGCACCATCCGAATATTTTTGAAAAAAAGGCCGGATTCATGTTGATTGAATCCGGCTTTTTGTGGTATTGGGGCGGAGCGCGGCAATAGTGTATTTGCAAACTAGTTTTGATGTAATATTCATTAACCCTTTTGGATTAGTTAGGGTAAGCTCTGCTCACATCGCCTTTCTTATTTGTTAATTTCATTAACGACTGCATCTAGATTAAGTTTGGCGAAATTGATCATTCGTTTATATAGGTCCAAAATGGATTGTCCGTAATTGGTGCCTGGCACCGCCCATTTCCCGTTTAAGGAAGTCCAAGTTGGAGCAGAGCCTCTTGTTACAAGATTGAAGCGGGGATCAACTAATGGATACTGATTTGGCAATGGTTCGGTGGATGCATAGGCGAATAGATGCTGCAGGTGGGCAAGTACCCCTTCTTCAGGTGTATAGAAGCTTGCGCCTGGATTACCTGGTCCTGTTGCTCCAATGCCGGCATAGTTGTTTTGTTCGGGCTGGACGAGGCCTGTAAAGCGGAAATAGTCAGTCTCGTACAAGGCTTGAGCGAAGGCGATATCGCCTCTGATTCCATAATATTCGCCGAAGGCTAAATAATATTTACCAATCTCAATTGCGTTCGGGTTGACTGATTTTACAAAAAGATTCATGTGTTCTGGGGACAGATAGGTCGGACCAAGGATCGAATAGCCTGTTGGGGCTGCAGGTGACGGGCTTGTACTTGGGGCTTCGGCCTCGATGAAGGCATCTGTAATGCCGGCATTTTTGACCTCCTGCAGGCGTGCTTCAGCATTTGGACGGCTCGAAAAAGCGCCGGCTTGCACACGGTATCTGGTTTCACCGGAAATCGTTGTGGTAACAACAAACGATTCAATGCCGACAGAGTGCAGGAACGCAACGCGCTTGTCTGCATTTTCTCTCAGCTTGAAGGAACCGGCAATGACTCTGTAGATCGTTCCGGCAGGAGCAGTGGATTTTGGCTGCAGATTAAATGCCAGGGCAATCCCGTTGGCATGACCCTGAGCGACATTTTGACGCCAAGAATCCTGCTTCATGAGGTCGGCATCGTGTGCATTATCAATAAAGCCATTTTCGGATAGCATGGCTGGCATCTTCGATTCACGAAGGACGTGGAAATTAGCCTTTTTCTTACCGCGGTCAATCAGTTGATTAAGTTTGATGACTTCAGCATGGATAATATCCCGATATTTTGCTGTCTTGGAATTGTCGGATAAGCTGCTGTGAATATAGTCCTCGTATCCTTGGGCACTGCCATTAAAGGCATTGATGTGGATAGACATATAAAAATCGGCCTTCCAAGCATTTGCCTCATTCGTCCGCTGGCTTAAGCTTTTTGTAATATCGCCAGTGCGGCTCATCATCACTTCAATATTTTCATAATTATTTTGTAAGATAGTACGGATTTTAAGCGCAATATCTAATGTTAAATCTTTTTCGTTTAGACCATTTCCCTGGGCACCTGGATCAGTACCGCCGTGTCCTGGATCTAAATAAAGTTTCATTTAATCTCCTCACTTTTTTCAAATAGTGGTACATCTATATGGTATGAGGAGCGATAGTATGCGTGAGGGTGCTTGTCCTGTTTTATGTGCGGAATTTTTTTTATAGGTAAAACAAAAGTCCAATCCCTATGCGAATTGGACTTTTTAAATAGGATAAGAAAATTCGACTTTGAGAATTGTCCAGCTTCAGCGCCTAGCCCCTCGAGGTCATAAGCCACTCATGAAGGAAAAGGCGCCTTCCTTTTGGGAGTGTCTTATTTCTTGTTGGGGCTGACCGAGGCGCTTGCGCTTTTCTTACTTAATGCTGCAAAAATGCAAGTTGATAAAAGAACAACACGGCAAACACGTATAGCAGCGGGTGTACTTCGCGCCATTTGCCTTTGACTAATTTTAATAGCGGATAACTGATGAAACCGAGTGCGATTCCTGTTGCAATACTTGATGTTAACGGCATGGCGAGAATTGTCAGGAAGGCTGGGAATGCTTCGTCGAGCTCGTCCCAGCGGATTTTCGCAATGCTTCCCATCATCAGGCTTCCGACAATGATCAGCGCTGGTGCTGTAATGGCCGAAATCCCTGAAACAGCGCTGACGAGCGGTCCAAAGAATGCTGATAGAATAAACAGGGCAGCGACAGTAAGTGAAGTTAAACCTGTCCGACCGCCGGCAGCAACGCCTGAAGATGATTCAATATAAGCGGTGGTCGGGCTTGTCCCAAACATGGCGCCAATTGCCGTCGCAATGGAATCAGACAACAATGCCTGGCGCGCCCGCGGAAATTTGCCATTTTTCATTAGGCCGGCTTGGTTGGCGACACCGATCATCGTTCCAGTCGTATCAAAAATGGTTACAAGAATGAAAGAAAAAACAACGGCATAAAGACTGTGCTGAGCCACATCACCAAGCGCTGTAATTGGATTTCCAATCATAAGTCCCTCTGGAAGGGAAGGCAGCGCCATAAATCCACTTTTAAAAGAAAGCTGACCCGTGAAAAAAGCGATGAGACCGGTCACAATCATTCCAAAAAATAATGCTCCATTTACGCGCAGCATCATTAGCACAAGGGTCACAGCGAGTCCGACCAGTGTCAATACCGCTGACGGGGCATGGAGATCGCCCAGTCCAACAAGGTTTGACGGATGCGCTGTAATGATTTTTGTCAGGCGAAGTCCGATAAAAGCAATGAATAAGCCGATTCCGGCAGTAATCCGATGTTTGAGATTATCAGGAATCGCATCGATTAATTTTTCCCGTAAGGGAGTTAAAGATAAGATGATAAAAATAAGACCGGCAATAAAGACAGCGGCAAAGGCCGTATGATAGGTAATGCCCTGATGGCCGCCAACGACAGAATAGGCGAAATACGCGTTAAGACCCATTCCCGGGGCGATGGCGATTGGATAGTTGGCGAAAAGCCCCATCCAAAGAGTCCCGACAACCGCAGCGATGATAGTTGCCGTGAAAACCTGTTGGAACGGTACGCCAGCATCGGCAAGAATAACAGGATTAACCACCACGATATACACCATCGTAAAGAATGTTGTAATTCCCGCGAGCAGCTCTGTTTTTGCATTTGTATGATTTTCATTTAGTTTAAACA
The DNA here is from genome assembly GCF_050468025.1 of Neobacillus sp. NRS-1170. Lineage (NCBI taxonomy): Bacteria > Bacillati > Bacillota > Bacilli > Caryophanales > Bacillaceae > Neobacillus > Neobacillus sp. NRS-1170. Next base: position 25,259 of record NZ_JBITPF010000075.1, read on the forward strand.
TGAAGGTTCCTCCGAAAACACGAACAATTTTTGAAATACTTTTATATATTATTCGTTTCCTGTGAGATTTTCAATCATTTTTTTTTGAATATTCTCTGTTAAAGACCAATGTTGATTTTAACACTGTTGATTGGAGCGGAAGGCGCGCCCGCGAACCGCACGCCCCTGGAGCGCAAATCAACAACCAAGTTTAACAGAGCCTTTGAATAAAAAAGGAAATATATCGGATGCTGTCGTTAGGATAAAAAATTGGTGTATAATAATTGTTAAAAAAGGAGGTGACATGCATGGAAAAGAAACTAGACAGAATGGAAGAAATGTTATCAAGCATAATTTCGATAGTAGGAAACATTAATCAGCAACTGCAGGATATGAAGATAGAACAGCAGGTAATGAAGAAGGAACAGCATGAAATGAAGAATGACCAGCAGGGAATGAGGCAGGAACTAGCCGCCATGGATAGCAAAAATGAGGAGAAATTTACTGAAATACTTAATATGGTGACTGACATTAGAGCAGAACAGGAACATATCTGGGAAAAATCAGCTAGAAATGAAAGAGAGTTAGCTAAACTTAAATTTCACCTTCAGTTATAATCCAACTTCAAAATGAATGCTTCTATTGAACTTCAAAAAAAAAATTTCCCATTATAATTTAGAAAAGCCCAATTCCTCACACAGAATTGGGCTTTCCACGTTTATTTCAATATTTCCACAGCATTCTCCCCATAAACACCCTTCGATTCCAAAAAACGCTGCATTCTTTTGAGCGCTTCTTGAAGCTGGGCCATCGAGGTAGCGTAGGAGCAGCGGACATAGCCTTCTCCGCTTTCTCCAAAAACATGGCCGGGTACGACCGCGACTCGTTCCTGCAAAAGCAGTTGTTCCGCGAACTGTTCCGAGGTCAGGCCGGTTGCTTTAATCGATGGAAACACATAAAAGGCGCCGCCGGGAATATGGCAATCCAAACCAATCTTATTCAAAGTCTGCACGACAAAGTTCCGCCTTCTGCGATAGCTTCGTTTCATCGTCTCCACTTCTTGATAACTGTTGCGAAGCGCCTCAATCGCACCTTGCTGCAGCATCGTCGGGGCGCACATCGTCGTATATTGGAAAATTTTCAGCATAACTTCCACAAAGGGTGCTGGAGCCGCAAGGAAACCTAAACGCCAGCCGGTCATCGCAAAGCCTTTCGAAAAACCGTTGATTAAAATGGTTCGGTCATACATGCCCTCAAGAGCAGAGAAACTCGTAAAGACTTCGTCGTAGGTTAATTCTGCGTATATTTCGTCTGACACAACAATCAAATCATGCTTCTCGACAATTCTGGCGATTTCCGTCAGTTCCTCCTTGTTTAAGGATGTGCCAGTTGGATTGTTTGGAAAACAAAGCAAAATTGCTTTTGTTTTTTCCGTGATGGCATTTTCGAGCTGCTCAGGTGTTAATTTAAAACCATTCGCAGGAGAAGTTGAAAGAGCAACAGGTGTTCCGCCGGCAATTGATACCAAAGGGGCATAGGAAACAAAGGCTGGTTCCACAATCAAGACTTCATCACCTTGGTTTAAAATCGCCCGGAAGGCGAGGTCGATGGCCTGGCTGGCTCCGATTGTCACAATTATTTGATTTTTTGGATCGTACTCGACCCCAAATCTGGTTCCCAGATAGTTGGTGATTTCTTGTCGCAGTTCCAACAATCCCGGATTCGCCGTATAGGCGGTTTCGCCCTGTTCTAGCGATAAAATAGCTGCTTCACGAATATTCCAGGGTGTAATAAAGTCGGGTTCACCGACTCCCAGAGAAATCACATCCTTCATACTGGCGGCCAAATCGAAAAATTTCCTTATGCCGGACGGCTGAAGCTCTTTTGCTGTTTTGGAAAGATAATGGGCATAATCCTGTTTCATGGTGTAACCACCATTCGTTTATCTTTCTCATCACCGCCATCAAAGATGACCCCGTCATGCTTATATTTTTTCAGCATGAAATGGGTGGTGGTGGAAATGACATTATCAATCGTTGATAATTTTTCCGATACGAAGGTGGCGATTTGGGTCATCGTTTTGCCTTCAACGGTTATCGACAAATCGTAGGCACCGCTCATTAGATAAAGGGAAGTGACTTCCGGGAAACGATAAATTCGCTCCGCTACCTCATCAAAGCCGACCCCGCGCTTCGGGGTTACTTTTACATCAATCATCGCAATGATATTTTCCTGGCCCTCTACTTTGCTCCAATCGATTAAGGTCGGGTAACTGATAATGATTTTTTCCTGTTCTAATTTTTCAATCGCCGCTTTAACTTTTGCTTCGCTGCTAAGTACCATGGATGCAATCGTCTCGACGGAAAGCTTATGATCTTCCTCGATGATTTTTAATATCTCAATTTCTTCACTGCTCAGTTTCATATGGTGCCTCCTAAAAATTAAATCTTATTGTTGATTTTAATAGTGGGAGTATGAAAAAACAATGAAAAAGATGCCTGACGCCAAGGAGATTTTTAATAGGGAATTATTAGCAAATTCACCTGACAAGCAGTCGTTGGGTAAAAGTGCTATAATACTTACGGTGTAGAATTTAATATAAGGGGAAATGAACTATGATTCTCGTTGTCGGCGGCGCTGGTTACATTGGCAGCCATCTTGTGAAGGAATTAGTCGAAAAAGAAGAGGTCGTTGTATTGGATAACCTGTCTACAGGTCATCGCGCGGCCGTTGATAGCCGGGCTATTTTTGTTAAGGGAGACCTTGGCAATGAAGAAGATCTGCAAATGATCTTTAGAAGCTATCCCATAAAGGCGGTCATGCACTTTGCGGCGAATAGCCTGGTTGGAGAGTCTGTTGTAGATCCTTTAAAATATTATCAAAATAATGTGGCCTCTACTTTAACGTTGCTGAAGGTCATGATGAAATTTCAAGTGAAAAACTTTATTTTCTCTTCTACAGCGGCAACCTATGGCATCCCGAAGGTAGAAATCATTGATGAATCGACTGTGACTGCACCGATTAACCCATATGGTCATTCTAAGCTGATGGTTGAGCAGGTTCTGGCTGATTTTTCAAAAGCCTACGGATTAAATTATGTGGTGCTTCGTTACTTTAATGCAGCTGGAGCACATGACTCCGCGGTGATTGGCGAAAGTCATGATCCAGAAACGCATTTAATCCCGATTGTGCTTCAGCAATTATTAGGCCAGCGGGATAAGGTGTCCGTGTTTGGGGATGACTATGACACTCCGGATGGTACATGCATCCGCGATTATATCCATGTCACCGATTTAGCTGCCGCTCATATTCTTGCCCTTGAGGCGCTGCTCTCCGGGAAGAAGTCAGCTGAGGTATACAATTTGGGGAACGGGCTTGGTTATTCTGTAAAGGAAGTTATTGAGACCTGTGAAAGAGTAACTGGGGTGAAAGCCAATGTCGAAATGGCCGACCGCCGTGCCGGCGACCCGGCGAGACTAGTAGCATCCTCAGCAAAAATTTTCGAAGAACTAGGCTGGAAAGCCGAGCGAAACCTGGAACAAATCATTGGCGATGCTTGGAGATGGCATCAGGCGCAGAAATACTAAAATGGTGTGGTGTCAGTGTGGTGTCAGGCACCGCGTGTGGACAAATGTCCTTGTATCGTGGACGGTATTTCTGCTTTAATTGAATTCGTTGGAGAGAAGTGGTTTCCACTTCTCTTTTTTATGCCCAAATTTAAGTTACTAGAGTACGTCATTTTGTTGTATCATTATTGGAAGAAATGATTTTGTGAGCTCTGAATTGAGCAGCATAATAGAAGGATGGCATTTAAATGAGGAAACTGTTTAAAGATATGCTTTTCATTATACTGGGTGCGTTTATTTTTGCTGTCGGGGTTAATTTTTTCACGATTCCTAATCACCTTTCCGAAGGCGGACTTTTAGGTATTACCATCATTGTGCACTATTTGTGGAATTGGTCACCAGGGGTCGTGAACTTTGTTCTAAATGCTGTGCTGATCGTGGTCGGCTATAAATTTTTTGAAAAAAGAGCGTTTGTTTATACGCTGATTTCGATTGCGGCCTGCTCAGGGTTTTTATTTTTAACTGAGGATGTCGGCAAACGGATAACGGAGGATACTCTGCTCGCTTCCCTTTTTGCCGGATTATTAGTGAATGGCGGGATTGGCTTTATTTTTCGTGCGGGCGGAACGTCAGGCGGAACGACTATTTTAGCTAGGCTGGCGACGCAATTTTTCGGCTGGAGCCTTGGCAAAGCTGTACTCATTATTGATATTATCGTGGTGGCAGGATCGATTCCTATCATCGGGTTAGAAAAGGCGATGTATACGCTTTTGATTGTGTATGTAGGAGCGAAGGCAATTGATTTCATTGTTGAAGGGCTTGATGAGCGGGTCGCCGTCTTGATTATTTCGAACACACCAGAGCAGGTGCTCGAAGGAATTACGAATAAAATGTCGCGCGGTTTGACCGTTTTAGACGGGCGTGGCGGCTACACTGGACAGAACAAGGAAGTCCTCTATATCGTCATCAATAAACAGGAAATCATCCAGTTGAAAAATATTATTAAAGAAATTGACGAAAACGCCTACGTCACCGTCCATAACGTCCACGAAATGATGGGCAAAGGCTACAAAGCAAGCTAATCAACAGGTGTCTGCTTGTGGAGGACAAATGTCTTTTTGTGGTGCCTGACACCATTAACAACAAAAATTTAAGTTATGAGTGAAGAATGAGACAGCCGGTCGTTGGCAACGAACCAAAAGGAACTTCCAGCACCCGGCCATTTCAATTCCACTTAATGTAACAATCGTTGTCATCATCAGTGGTATTGGCAGTTATGTTTTAAGTAAGATTCCCATCTTGAAAAAATTAGTCCCTTAGAAAACAGCTCCCTGGCCGCATTAAGCCAGGGAGCTTTTGTGTGAAAATTATATTTTTTCGACGCTGACACGTCCGGAAAAGAAGGTGGCGCCGCCGCCCATGTCGGCAATTCGATCGGGGGTGAGGGCGTTAACTAATTGATTGGTTCCCTTCGCGTCGGCCCAGAGGCCCTGGCTGACTACGACCCCAGGAAGAACGTTCTCGCCGATTGAAACCTTCAGCACACATTCCCCGCGGCCATTCCAGGCACGAACCATTTCGCCATCTTGAATGCCAGCTTCCAGGGCATCCTTCTGATTCATTTGCAATCGCGGTTCTTTTTCCAGTTCAATATGTTTCTGATTGTTAGAAAAAGTAGAATTTAAGAAATTATGATTTGGTCCAGGAACAAATTGATAAGGATGATTCCCGTCGTTCACGAGAGGAATATAGGTTGGCAACGGCGGGTGTCCGTCCTGCTTCATCCTACTAGAATATAATTCTATTTTTCCGCTAGGTGTTGGAAGTTTTCCAGGAAACAACGGTTTCACCTTTGCTTTCAGATAATTCGACTCGGCTAACCCTTCAAAATTAATTCCTGCCAAATATGGATTACGCGGGTTATTCAGCGCACCTTCAATCATCTCTGCCTCGCTCTCTTTGAAGGATGCTTCATTACCAAAGCCCATACCCTTTGCCAGCAAGCGGAAAACTTCGACATTTGATTTAGCTTCACCAGATGGTTCAATAACCGGCTGCTGAAGCTGGGCAAAGTGATGCCAGTAGGAAGTATAAATATCTGTATTTTCAAAGGAAGACGTTGCTGGCAAGACAATATCGGCATACTTGGCCGTTTCAGTTAAAAATAAATCGTGAACGACGGTAAATAAATCTTCTCGGGCAAGGCCTTCTCTTACTTTATGACTGGACGGAGCGACAACTGCAGGGTTTGAGCCGTATACAAAAAGGGACTTAATAGGCGGGTCAAGGGTCAGCAATGCTTCTCCGAGCAAGTTCATGTTCACGATACGAGTGTTTTTATTTTTCAAAAGGTCAGGGCGCTGCAGGTAATCAGTATTCGGTGCAAGGAACCCCGAATTTCCTTTAATCGCACCTCCGCCTTTGACAAGCCATTGGCCGGTAAGGGCAGGCAGACAAGCAACGGTACGGACGAACATCCCGCCATTGTCGTGATGCTGCGGCCCGTTTCCAATTCGAATAAACGATGGAGACGTTTCTCCATACATTCGTGCGAGTTTGTAAATGTCCGCAACTGAAACCCCAGTGATGGCGGAAACCGTCTCTGGATCGTACTGAATAACATGTTCACGGAGCTCTTCATGACCAACAGTATAGGTATGGAGAAAATCCTGGTCCACTATGTTTTCGGCAAACAAAATATGCATGAGCCCAAGGGCAAGGGCGCTGTCAGTGCCTGGTAAAATTGGAATAAACCAATCTGCTAATCTTCCAGTTTGGTTTTTATGAACATCGATGACGATGATTTTGGCGCCGTTCTGCTTGCGGGCTTTCTGCGCAAGGGCCACCTGATGCATATTGGTGCTGGCAGCATTGATGCCCCAAAAAATGATCAGCTGGGAATGGATCGTATCTTCTGGGTCGATCCCTAGGCTTCCGCCCATCGTATATTTATAGCCAACAGAGCCGGCTGAGGAGCAAATCGTTTGATCGAGCCTGGAAGCACCGAGGCGGTGGAAGAAGCGGCGGTCCATTCCTTCCGCGCTGAGCCTTCCCATGTTCCCGTAAAAACTGTAGGGAAGGATGCTTTCCGGACCTTCTGATTGAAGCAGCTCTGACCAGCGCGAAGTAATCGTTCTTAGAGCTTCCTCCCAACTAATTCGCGTGAACTTTCCCTCGCCTTTAGGACCAGTACGTTTCATTGGATATTTAAGCCGGTTTTCGTCATAAATTCGTTCCGCCATATTCCGTACCTTGTTGCAGATATGACCTTTTGTAACCGGATGCCCGGGGTCACCCTCGATCTTGACGATTTTCCCGTCTTCTTTATGTAAAAGCAATCCGCACTGATCTGGGCAGTCCAGCGGGCAAACTGAATGAAAAATACCGTTTCGCTCCATGAAAAATCTCCTTCCAAAAGGTTGGCTGCCATCTTACCATCATTAATAGATAGGTAGTGTTGTATAATAGTATAATGGAAGAGGTGCTTTGGTGCCAGAGACGAGTTTTTTTAGTTTAGGGGGCAGGTCGATGGAGGATATTGTATCCATTTTCGGTTATTTGGCGGCGATTTTAACAACGCTTTCATTTCTTCCGCAGGCGATTAAGACGATCAGAGAAAAGAATACGGAAGGCATTTCATTTATTATGTACGGCATGTTCACCGCGGGAGTATTGTTATGGCTGATTTACGGACTGTTTATAAAAGATATCCCCATCATCGTGGCCAATTTTATTACGTTGATTTTAGCGTTAACGATACTAGTGTTGAAGGTGAAATATAGTAGTACCGAAACAAAAATAAAATAAGTGATTTGTAGGACCTCTCCGCCTGTGCAGAGAGGTCTTTTTGATGAAAAAGAAGGAATTATGACTAGAAATGAAGTTTTCCCGTTTTACTAGAAAATTTTAAATAAAGACAAGCTTAGGCAAGTTCTGCGTCCGGTGTCATTCTTTATCGAGAAGTATTTGTTTTCAAAGGGGAATTAATAGTTTTAAAATTAAGAACGTTGGGACAAATATAGAGGAGGTCTTGCTTGTGAAAAAGAAAAAAAGAGGAATGGCGATTGTCGCCAGCAGTGTTTTAGCAATGTCTCTATTAGGTTTTTCAACTAGTGTTCACACATCTGCAAGTACGCAGACTGTAAGCAAAAACTATCTGATTGCTTATAGTCAGTCTTTACCGAAGAACTATCTAGCTGAAATTAAGAATGCTGGCGGTGAAGTATTAAGGGCTATGCCAGAGGTTGGCGGGTTGGAGGTTCGATCCTCAAATCCCAATTTCCTCAGCCAGTTGAAGTCGAGCGGTACTATTGTGGCGGCAAACAATGAAAGGGCTTACAAATTAGAAGATGGTAATCCTGAAGGAGCAGATGGTAAGAGAGTAGATATTACTCCAGATGCTGACGGTACATATTGGAGCTCCCAATGGGATATCCGTTATTTAACTAACGAAGGGAAATCATTTGCAATAGAGTCTGGTGGGACAAAAACGGCGAGCGGCGTCACTCATAAAGCGGTAGTCGGCGTGATCGACTCCGGTATTGATACAGAACATCCGGATTTAAAGAGTAACTATTTGGGTGGAAAGAATTTTGTTCTTGAAAATGGTTATTTTGGTGATGTGGATGAAGAAACAGGTGATCCGAATAACGTAACAGATACAAACGGGCATGGCACACATGTCGCTGGTTCCATCGCTGCAAATGGATTAGTAAAAGGCGTTGGTCCTAATTTAGGAATCCGTGCGTATCGCATATTTGACAGGAGCGGCAGTGCTCCTACTTCACCAATCGTAGAAGCAATCATCCAAGCTGCCAACGATGGTGTTGACGTTATTAATATGTCGATTGGCGGATTCGATAATTTAAAATATTATTTTGATGGCACTCGATATAACGATATTGCCGATGTTCTTCTATGGAAGCGGGCCATCAAATACGCAGTTAATAAGAATGTAACTGTGGTTGCGGCGGCTGGTAATGAGTCACTTAACTATGCTGATAAAAAGTCTTTAACTGACTATATGAATGCAACATATTCTAGTTCAGGGTTCCTTTTCAAAGGGGTCGCGATTGAAACACCTGGCGGACTTCCAGGGGTCATTACTGTATCATCTTCCAATAAATGGTCGACGGATAAACTTGCCTTCTATTCCAACTATGGAAATAGTTTTATTGATGTAGCAGCTCCTGGTGGAGATAACGGTCCAGTTTATGATAGGTCACGTGATTTAGGACAACGAGATTTTACTTATCGGGCCCTGTCAACATGGCCAACAAAAATGGGTAAATATGTTACTATGGTCGATAATAAAGGCTACGCCTACCTTCACGGAACATCCATGGCTTCACCAAAAGTAGCTGGAATCGCCGGTGTTATCAAAGCGGCTCACCCAAATTATACTCCAGCACAAGTGAAGGCCTTAATCGAAAAGACTGCCATAGATTATGGAAAAAAAGGCCATGATGAGCTGTTCGGGTCTGGCGAGGCCAATGCCTATAATGCATTAACTGGTAAATAATATTAAAAGCCTTGCTGGAATGAGTCCCTTCCTGGCAAGGCTTTTATTTTTACAGCCTCACCTCCCGGCCCATTTTCACACACTTTTCACACATTTATCCCGAAGTTCTGCCACACTCTTTGTCTATACTGAAGATGAAAGGAGTGATGAAAATGAATCTAAAAAAAGGATTGATTGTAGGGGTTGGGGCCTTGATGCTGTTAGGCGGCGTTTCTAAAATCCAAAGTGTTTCCGCTGCGGAAAATCAGCCGGCAAAAGTAGAAGCAAAAGCAGGACATGCAGGCAAACGGCTTGAGGTGCTTAGCCAATTTAAAGATCAAATTCATCAAGTGAATCAGCTTCGTGAAGATCGCCTTGATCTGAAGAAACAAATGATTGAAAAAAGGGACCAGCTGCTCGATTTAGTAGTTGCTGCCAAACAAAGCGGCAATAAAGAGGACATGAAGCAGGCAAAAGAAGTAAAGCAGCAACTAAAGTCGCTAAACAGCGATATGAAGACACTTATACAAGAGGGACGCGATGAGCGGAAGGCACTGAAGGAAGCGTTAAAAAATGGCGAGGGCAGTGAACAGTTCGACAAACTGACCGCGACACAGCAAAAGATTAATGAAAAAATGAAAGAGAAACTGGCAGAACTGGATAAGATGATTGAGATTTTAAAATAACATTGTGGAAGAGATAGTATTCAGTGCTATCTCTTCTTTATTATATAATGGAAGCGAGGTGAACCGTTGATGAAGCATATTTTTGTCGTGGATGATGAGAAGAATATAAGAGATATTTTGCAAAAATATATCGAAAATGAAGGCTACAAAGTGACACTTTTTTCGGACGGAAGACAAGTTTTTCAGGAAATGTTGCGGCTTAGGCCGGATTTATTGATCATCGACATCATGATGCCTCATCTCGATGGACTTGAGCTTTGCAAAGACATTCGCCGAGTGAGCGATATTCCGATTATTTTTGTTTCCGCCCGGGACGGTGAATTTGATCGGATTTTGGGCTTGGAGCTTGGCGGGGACGATTACCTGACGAAGCCATTCAGCCCGCGTGAACTGATGGTTCGAATCAAAAATATCTTTAAGCGGCTTGAGAAAACGGCAGGTAATGGGACGCAAATCCTGAACATAAGGGATGTAAATATTGATACGGAGCGGCGATACATAGAAAAAGACGGCCAGGAAATCAAACTGACGACCAAGGAGTACGATTTGTTCAACTTTTTGGCGCAAAACAAAGGGAAACCCTTCACAAGAGAAGAACTGCTGGAGTTTATTTGGGGTTATGAGTTTGCTGGCGATGGGCGGCTGATCGATGATTTGGTGAAGCGGGTTCGGAAAAAATTGGAGCAGCAGCAGTCAACGGTGGTGTTATCGACAATTTGGGGATATGGGTACAGATTGGATGAGTAGGATGAAATTAGGCTCGAAGCTCTTATTCACTTATTTTTTATTGATTATTATTATATTCATCATTACAAGCGTATCCTTTCGCTTTATCTCCCAGCGATATTTGATCCACGAAACCGAGCAGCAGATGCATAAGGAAGCCACGGTGATGAGTCAGTTGCTAGGAAAGTCGGCGCTCTCCAGACCGGTGATTGAGGAGAAGCTCATGAACCGGAAAGCGCTGGCAGTCACCGAACGATTATTGTCTTCTAAAATGATTATCTGGACGGCACAGCAGGAGATTATTTATACGGATTTAAAAGAAGCTGCCTTAGAAGAATTTAGGCAGGGGCCTAGAAGAAATTTTGTTTCAGAAACGGTGCCGATCCAAGCGAAGAATGGGAAGACGCGAGGATATGTAACCCTAGTAGCCAGACTTGATGAAGTGCAGGAACTGAATCGTTTGATGGGGAGGTCGCAGCTGATTAGTTTGGTGCTCTCGGCAATGATCGCTGTGGTTTTAGGCTTATTTTTTAAAAAAGGTATAACACGGCCCATTCGCAACCTTAGCGAACATATGAAAAATTACTCGCTAAAAGGGGCGAACAGAGAGATCCGTCTTGCCACAAAGGATGAAATTGGCGAACTCGCCGAAAGCTTTAATGCTTTGTCGCGGAGGCTGAAGCAGTATGATGAGGACCAAAAGGTATTTTTTCAAAATGCCTCACATGAATTGAAAACGCCGTTGATGGCGATTCAAGGTAACGCTGAAGGAATTTTAGATGGCGTGGTAACCGGCGCAGATGTGAATAAAAGCTTAAATGTTATCATTGCCGAAAGCCAGCGGCTGAAGCGAATTGTCGAAGGAATTACTTATTTAGCAAGACTAGAGAGTGTCGAGGAAAGCTTTGTGTTTAAGCGTGAGTCAATGGAGACTATCATTCAGGAGGCTGTGGATAGTGTTTTGGCATTGGCTGAACAGCGGGAAATCGATATTGTTGTGAAAGGTGCCCTATCCGAACCGGTTATGGTCGACCGTGAAAAAATGAAGCGGGCTTTTATCAATTTGCTAGGGAATGCCATTCGCTACTCAAAATCGGTGGTCATCGTGAAAAGCAGCATAAGGGATGGGAAGACGTTTTTGATAGAAGTAAAGGACGATGGATCAGGGTTCGCGCCAGGAGAAGTGGACAAGGTGTTCCAGCGGTTCTATAGCGGGGAAGAGGGCGGCTCGGGAATCGGCCTTGCCATCACCAAAGCCATCATTGAAGGACATGGCGGAACGATAAATGCGCTGAACGGAGTACAGGGCGGAGCGGTGTTTCAAATTTGGTTAAGGAAGGTGTAAATGCTGTAAATGGTGTCAGGCACCAAACGTGGACAATTCCTGGGTTTTGTCCGCGTATGGTGGACACTCCTTGTGTAACTTCGAAATGGCATTACTGTCCGAGCTGTTTTATTTGATTAATGATGCTGGTAATGTCCTGAACGGTTTGAAAGAGTTCGGTGTTTTGTAAAGCCGATGGGTCTAGTAAGCCGTTCTTAAACTTATTTAAATAGAGGTTAATTCCATCTAATAACTTATTGTTTTGATCAATAATTTGCTGGTGTAAATCAACAGCTATATCCGGTGCTTGCACTTGATTAAATGATTGAATTTCTTGTTTCATCTGCTTTAGCATTTTTTCAAGCTCTTTAGCCGCCTGCTGATTTCCTACAGCTTGTTGAGCAAGAGAAGGTGCTTCATTAGCAAAAGCAGTCGCCTTGTCTAAATAACCAGTTGCCTCGTTTATATACGTGACCGTATTCTTTGCATCATCCAGCAGAGAACAACCACTAAGCAGCAGCAAAAAGCTGGCAAGTAAAACCATTACCCATTTTTTCATTATAAAACCCTCCTTTTTATATTACAGTGGATTGTGCATGCAATAGAAGACCACCACGGATCAGCTGGAAATTCCAACTGTCCACTGAAAGCGTACAAGTGTCCACAAGTGGTGCCTGACACCCTGACACCAATTGTGTTTTACACCAATTGTACTATTATACGTTTGTTAATCTTGTTAGTTTCTGTTTCACCAAAAAAAGCATTGACTATACGGATTCTGCATCCATATTGTCAATGCTTTATTTCTCTTTATTAATTGAAGAACTTCAGTAATCCGTTTATTAATCCATTACATAGTTTGTTTTGGTAGCTGTCGCTGATAAGGTTGGCCCGTTCCCCGGTATTAGTGATAAAGCCGATTTCCACTAAGACTGCCGGTGCGTTATTTTCTCTTATTACCCGGAAGCTCTCGTCCTTCACGCCCCTTGTGACGGCGCCGGTTGCTTTAATGACTTCATTCTGAAGGTAAGTAGCAAGCTGTTTGCTTTCCTCAGGCATCACCCCGTCGACAGAATTAAAATAGGTTTCAATCCCCTGTGCGGCACTAGAACTGCTTCCTGCCGAATTGATGTGAATACTGATAAACGCATCTGGTTTAATAGAATTGGAAAATTCGACCCTTCCATCCAATGAAATAAATTCGTCCGTGCTCCTAGTCAAATAAACTGTAGCCCCGTGCCGTTTTAACATGTCTGCAAATTTTAAGCTAACCTGCAGGTTAATGGTTTTTTCAAGAACACCTGCGGCACTTGCCCCGCCGTCATAACCGCCATGACCGGGATCGAGAACAATCACTTTCCCTTCTAAATCCCGCGAAGCAGGAACCCAAACTCCGCTGGACTCTAAAAAGTAATCCTCGCCATTAACCGTAATCCAGCCAGTCTGCATGATGCCATTATTGTCGGCGTAATACCAGTTGCCTTTATCCTGGAACCACCCTGTTTTCAACAGCCCTGACTGACTAAAGTAAAACCATTTGCCGCTAAGATTCAACCAGCCTGTTTGCCTGGCCCCGCCTGAATTTAAGAAATAACGGCTGCCGTTATCCTCCAGCCACCCTGTTTGCATTTCGCCTTGGCCATTTAAAAAATACCATTTTCCACCGTCAAAAATCCACCCTGACTTCATAGCGAAATCGTCACCAAGGTAATACCAAGTGTTATTCATAAGCAGCCAGCCCTTTTGTAGCTGCCCCGCTTTATTTGCGTAATATTTTTTCGTATCGACAGAAAACCAGCCGCCGCTATATAGGGCACCATCTTTATCGAAATAATATCCTTTCCCATCCAAGGTGGCAAAGCCTGTTTTTAAAGCTCCGCCATTATCGAAGAAGTAGGTTTTCCCTTGCTCTTGATACCAGCCCGTTTTCATCATGCCATTTTGGTCTAACAAATATTTTTTATCATAGTAGATAATCCATCCGGTTTGAATTAGACCTTCATTATTAGAAAAATACCACTTTCCATCCACCTTGCCCCATCCACAGACAAGCGTACCATCCGTGTTAAAAAGAAATCTTTTTCCCAGAATATCCGTGATGCCTTTTGCTGCGGCACCATCGCTAGTAAAATAATATTTTTTTTGGTCTATTTCTTGCCATAGATTCGACCCCATGACACCTAAACTATTAAAATAGTACAATTTTGAATCGAGAGCTAAAAGTCCGGTACTTCTTTCCCCGCTGGACTTAAGATAATACCAGCTGGACCCAAGTTGCAGCCAGCCCGTTTTCATCACGCCGCTTGATTGGAGGTAATACCATTTGTTATTAACATTAATCCAACCGGTCTGCATCACGCCCGATGGGGCCATGTAATACCATTTATTCTGATCCAACACCCATCCAGTTTTCATTGTCCCGGTTTTATCCATGTAATACCACTTATTTCCTATGTATAACCAGCCTTTTACCACCATATCATTTTTGTAGTAGTACCATTTGCCACTTTCCAGCTTCCATCCCGAATTGTCGGCATACGTATGGCTAGTTCCGATCCCCAATCCTGCGAATAACAGGACAAAAATTGAGAAGATTAATAGTTTTTGTTTCAAAGCATAGTACCCCTTTAATCTTTTATTAACTCTAAAGAGTCGGTACAACCCCTAGTTGAAAGGTTGTATGGCTTCTCTACTAGATTCTCACGCTCCCTTATCGCAAATGTTACCAAAAGTTTCCGTTTTTGCTCCCTTTTTATATTAAACTGATTTTTTTATTATGTGAAGGGGAATTCGACATTTTTCTACCAATTTTGGAAATAAGGAGGGGGATAGTGTCGAATAATGAATGTTTCCCGGGGAATGAGTAATCTTGTGTAAAAGAATTGGACGACAAATTTTTATAATCTGCACTTTATATTTCTGTGACCGTAAGATATACAAATAGTAATGAAAACGGAGGTCGCGTTATGTATCCTTACACAAATTACTACGATGCGATAAACAGGCAGCCCCATAAAATGATTACTGATCTTGAAAAGGCTATTGATGGTGAGTATAGTGCGATAAATTGCTATGACAAATTAGCCCAACTTGCGTCGAATGAAAAGGAACGGAAGCAAATCCTTGAAATTCGTAAGGATGAAGTTAAGCATTATCAGCAGTTTGTCCAGCTTTATAGCCGTTTAACAGGCAGACAGCCCCAGCCAAAAATTACGGAAGATTGTCCAAATGTTTATAAAAAAGGATTGGAATTTGCCTTGCAGGATGAACAGCATACCGTTGATTTTTATCTAGAAATCGCTGATGAAGCGACAGACCCAGTAATAAGAAGGATTTTTCGAAGAGCGGCGGCTGACGAACAAAATCATGCCGTGTGGTTTTTGTATTTTTTTTCAAAGATGTAGTAAAAATGTCCCCAAAATCGGGGACATTTTTTATATAAATTTGTTAATCTCCCCCTGAATCTCCGCCACCGCCGTCACTGTCACCGCCTGCATAGGTATTGTCATCTTTAGAAACATCATTATTATCGTTATAATCATTGGAATGAGCTTTTCTTTTTACAGTCGGAAAAATTAAAAAGGCCCCAATAATTAAAATGGTCCCGAAAAATTCTTGCGTTCCGAATATAAGATAAATCCCATACACCAATAGGAGAATACCAATCAGCCATTGAAGGATTCTTATCGTTTTCAGAGACATACCCCCTAGATGTAAAATGTTATAGTAAATAAATATTAGTTGGCAGGACTTTTTATACATTCGACAGCTTGGTCGTTTTCAGCTTTGAACATTTTGTTAAATATTGCGAATATTGCTAATCGAAAAGGCTGATTCCAGTATAATAAAAAGTAGTTAATGCAAAAGGAGTGATTTACTTTGGTACGCAGCCCAAGATTGTGGTTTGCCGGTGCGAAATATCATGTGACCAGCAGGGGAATCAGAAGAAATACGCTTTTTTATGATGAAGAAGATTATGAAAAGTACCTCAATTTAGTAGAAGAAACAAGAAAGCAATATCCATTCATCCTCCACTCGTTTTGCTTGATGACGAATCATATCCACCTCCAGATTGAAACACTTGAATCTCCGCTCAGCATCATTATGAAAAACCTCAATACGAAATACGCGAAATTTTTTAATAAAAAGTACGATTATTCAGGGCATGTATTTGAAAAGCGCTATGGCGCCGAACTGCTTAATTCCCCTGAATATGAACTCGATGTCAGTAAATATATTCACTTAAATCCTGTCAGCGCCGGCATGGTGAACCTGCCCGAGGATTATCCTTGGAGCAGCTATCGAGCTTACAGCGACTTGGAGGAAATTCCGTTAATTGATCCCCAGCCGATTCTTTCCTATTTTCCTCACCCACAGACACAGCATTATAAGCAATATATGAAATCCCACTGGAATGATAAATTTTTCTGGGAAGATGGCAAGCTCTATATGGGCGAGAAGGTGATGTTATAATGTGGGCGCGCGTGACGAGCGTTGGTCTAAAAGTGGATATACAAAAGAATTATCTTTTAACAATGGATTCAGCAATCGGACCCAAATCAAAATCATCCGCCTCGCCCGTACGATTTCCGATTTGCATGGGAACTCCCGCATCACCGACCTAAGCATTTGGGAAGGGGTCAAGTTGAATGGGGGAGCTTGATAGGAAATTATTTTTTTAATCTTTCTTTGATATTTTCAGAGTGTGCGAGCAATATTAAAGCAAGGAGGATGATTGCCAACACGCCGGTCACCCAATGATCATGCTTAATGAACAAATACACAGGGATGAGAAGGAATGCTCCTAGCCCTGAAAAGGTAAAGCTTTTTGTGAATGGATAGGTCACGAGGAAGGCCAGGACAATCACCGGAGCAAGGAACGGCTCAAAGGCAACCATCCCGCCGATGAACGTTGAAATTCCTTTCCCGCCCTTAAATTTAAGAGTAACGGGTTTTAAATGGCCAATGATGGCAAAGGAGAGACCAATTAATTGAATCGGTTCAGAAAAGCCGAGATACCGGCCAATTAGAATGATCAGACTTCCCTTTAAGGCATCCCCAAGAAACGTGATAACAAAGGCCTTTTTGCCATACAGGCGCCCGGCATTTCGCGCCCCGACATTTCCGCTCCCATGCTGTCTTATATCCTTGCGATAGACCACTTTCGCCAGCAGAAATCCAAACATAAGGCACCCAATGAAATAAGAACAGGCAAAATAAAGCCAAATCAATCGAATCACACCTTTCTGGTTGTGTGCAATTTTGGTAGCCCGTATCAAGTTGAATTATATATAATAAAAGTATGGTGGGAAATTCATCCACCTCTTTTTATTTTGAAGTAGAATGCCAAAATCTTCAATTACAATTTTGTGTTGATTGTTTAGAGAGAATTTAGTTCATTATTTGGAGGGTATTTATGTCTAATGTTCTTGTAGTTGGCAGTTATGTAGTGGATTTAATGAGCCGGGCACCTCATCTTCCAAAGCCGGGGGAGACGGTTCTTGGCGGGCCGTTTCAAATGGGGCCTGGAGGAAAGGGAGGGAATCAGGCAACAGCTGCTGCGAGGTGCGGCTCAGAGGTTACGTTTGTCACCAAAGTGGGTGATGATCTTTTTGGTAGAGACGCAATGAAACATTTTGAAGCAGAACATATAAATACCCAATATATTAAGGTTGATCCGAGCCAATCTACTGGAGCGGCATTGATCGCAGTGGATGCGAAAAGTGAAAACAGCATTGTTGTTGCCCTGGGGGCCTGCGGGACTATAAACGAAGAGGAAGTAAAAGAAGCGGAGGAAAGGTTTAAAACAGCAGATATCGTTTTACTCCAATTGGAAACAAGTATTAAAGCGGTAGTCACTACGGTGAAACTGGCGAATAAATATGGTGTGCATGTTATTTTGAATCCAGCACCATATCAGGAGTTTCCAAAAGAGATTCTTTCAGATGTAGCATATATTACTCCAAATGAAACTGAAGCTTTTGAGCTGAGCGGGATAGAAGTAAAAGATGAAGAATCTGCTTTAATGGCTGCAAGGAAGATTTATGAAATGGGTGTTGGCACGGTCATTATCACGCTAGGCGCTAAGGGAGCGTTCCTTTATTCCGGCAGTAACAATGGTGAATTGGTTCCTGGATTTACAGTAGAGGCTGTTGATACAACAGGGGCCGGTGATGCTTTTAATGGGGGATTTGCTCATGCACTTAGCACGGGTTACACCGTAAGGGAAGCAATGACTTTCGCCAATGCAGTGGCCGCTCTCTCCGTGACTAAAATTGGCACAGCAACTGCAATGCCTAATAAGCACGAAGTCGAGGCAATATTAAAGCGAGAAGGTATTGTAAAGTAATAGAACAAAATGCAACTATAAGGGATGCCAGAAAAATTGTTTTTAAACAGTTTTTTCGTCATCCCTTTCCAATTTTAGTGGTCACCTAATTCTAATTGCTTCTTTAGTTCGGTTTGGATTCTTTGCTTTTCTTCTGCTGATACTATGCCATAGTAAATTTTGTTGATCATTTTTCCTGTTTCCTTAATTTCCATCTGCTGAATGTTCTTTCCGGCTTCTCGATAGTTTTTCTGGATATCAACCATTTGATCAAAGGTAAGATTTGTTTTGATGTTTTTTCCCAGTGTTGCAAATATATCGGAGAAATTCGTTAAGCTTGATACGCTTACCCCCTCATTAATGACCGCTTTAATTATCTCTCGCTGCCTTAATTGACGGCCGAAGTCCCCGCGCGGATCCTCGTATCTCATTCTAGAAAATATTAAAGCCTGTTCACCGTCTAGGGTAATGTCTCCTTTTCCAAAATGAAAACCATACTCATCGAATTCAAAATCATTTTGGACATTTACCCCGCCAACGGCATCGACAAGGTCCTTAAAGCCTTCCATATTAATCTTCATATAATAGTCAATTGGGATATCGAGGAAATTTTCCACTGTAGCCATGGACATGGGTACCCCTCCAAATGCATATGCATGGTTTATTTTATCCTCTTTCCCTTTCCCAATTATTTCAGTGCGGGTGTCACGCGGGATGCTTAGCATTTTCACTGAATTATTATTGGGATTTACGGCTAACACGATAATGGTATCAGAGCGTCCTTTATCACCCTTTCGTTCATCTACACCTAGCATTAAGACAGAGAAGGGCACCTTTTTTTCCAATACTACCGGCAGCTCACGTTTTTCCGGCTGGATTCGTTCAACAGGCTGGTGCATCGTTACAACCGCATTTTTAAAAGATTTATAGACGGTGTAACTATATACACCCACAGCCACAAAGATTAGTAACAAAATAATCCCCGTCACCTTTAACCACTTTTTACTTCTCTTCTTCTGAGATCTCATATGATAAAACCCCCATAATTTTAATGATGCCATTTTAATGGTGTCATTGTGCTGTCATTTTGGTGTCAGGCACCGTTCGTGGACACTTTGGTGATTTTGTACGCCCTGGGTGGACATTCGTGATGGGTGATATGTATGGATGATTGAAGGTATGGTTCTTGGTGAAATATGCCGTGTCTTAGAGGTGATTTTTGTTTTTGTCTCGTCATAAAACAGAATCTGGTGGAATCGAGTGAAGGAGCTATAAAGCTTATATTCTAGTTATATTATGAAGTTATCATTTATTTTATCATCTATAGTACATAATTCCCATTGATCTTTAATTAAAATTCAATGAGTTTGATAATTAAAAAAGCCAAACTCTTAAGGAGCAGGCTCTTCATTCGCTGTATTAGTATTTTGACTGTCGGATGTGATATCTGATTCGCTTGAGTTTCCGCCAGTTTGAGTTATTGTACCAGATGTTTCTGCAGTCCCATCTGTTGCTGGGGGCACAGGGGTTTCTTCCTTTTCAATTAAAGCTCCATCTGTGCCAAAAGTATATTCGACACCGCTAATTATATGGGTACCTGTAATCATAACCCCATTAGGATAACCAAGGTAATACCACTTATTATCATCCTGAATCCAGCCAATGGCCATTTCACCGTTTGGCATAAGGAAATACCATTTAGAATCTAATTTGATCCAGCCGGTTTGCATCGAACCATCCTTGTCCAAGTAATACCATTTATTGTTCACCTTCACCCAGCTAGTCTTCATAACTCCATTTTCATCAAGAAAATACCACTTAGTATCGACTTTCACCCACCCGGTTTGCATAACACCGTTGGCATCGAGAAAATACCATTTACTCTTGTCCTTTATCCAGTCAGTTTGTTTGAGGCCATTTTTATAAAAAAACCACTGTACACCTTGTTTTACCCAGCCATCAGCTAATTGGCAGCGTTTAATAAAGTTATCCCATCGAGGCAATAGATTTCTTGGGCAGTTCTTACCTGTCCAATGCTTATGTGGGACCACGTGATCGATTGATATATTGAATAGGTTCATTAAGTATTTAACAACCTCGACCGTATTCGTAACGGTTTGTTCGTAATTTCCGTCCGCATTCACACACATTTCGATATGGATGGATGTTCGATTCCCAGGCCCATCCCTTCCATCTCCGGCTGCCCAAGCTACTTCATCAAAGGGAATGGACTGAATGATTTCATGGTCATCAACCTGCAAATGCCAGGACGCGGTACGGGTATTCCCGCGTTCTTGTAATCTTGCATGTGCCTCCGCATCCGACCCTGTACTCGTATTATCAGTTTCATGAATAGTAATGTATTTTGGATCCATTTTTAACCCAGGACGGGTTTCGGTATTGGAGGCAGGAATGAGTCGTTGAATAATATTCATGGCTTATCCTCTCCTTTATTATATATTTATGAAAAAAGAGAGAATTTGGACAGGGCTTAAGCAGGAGTGAGTTTCTTATAAAAATACCTTAAATACCGCTTTAAATCTGTTATTGCTTTTGCCTGCTAGTGTAATTTGATATCATGATAGTTGGGCTATATTTGGCTGGCAATTTTTAAATATAGATAGTGAATTGTATAATGATGGTACATATATTCTTTGGAGGTTTTTATGACAAATCTATTAAAGGTAATGACTGTGTTTGGGACAAGACCGGAGGCTATCAAGATGGCTCCGCTTGTCAAAGAATTAGAAAAATATCCTGATCAAATTCAATCGATCGTTACAGTAACAGCACAGCACCGCCAAATGCTGGATCAGGTCTTAAATATTTTTGAAATTACACCTAACTATGACTTAAATGTAATGAAGGAACGCCAATCCTTAATTGATGTGACCACACGAAGCTTAGAGGGGCTAAATGAAGTAATGGCAGAGGTAAAACCCGATATCGTTCTCGTTCATGGTGACACGACGACAACATTTGTGGCGAGTTTAGCGGCTTTTTATCATCAAATTCCGATAGGTCATGTGGAAGCAGGACTTCGCACACATAATAAATATTCACCATACCCTGAGGAAATGAACCGTCAATTGACAGGAGTACTCGCTGATCTTCATTTTTCGCCAACAGTACAATCAAAGCAAAATCTGTTAGTAGAAAATAAAAAAGAAGAAGCCATTTTTATTACAGGAAATACAGCTATCGATGCTTTAAAAACAACCGTTAGAGCAAATTACTCCCATCCAGTTCTGGATAAGCTTGGGGACGATCGCTTAATTTTAATGACAGCTCATCGAAGAGAAAACACAGGTGAACCGATGGAAAACATGTTCCGTGCGATTCGCAGAGTAGTGGAAAAGCATGAGGATGTTCAAGTCGTGTATCCTGTTCACATGAACCCAGTGGTTCGTGAAATTGCTAATCGAGTATTGGGAGAAAACAATCGAATTCAGCTGATCGAGCCGTTGGATGTGATTGATTTCCATAACTTTGCTTCACGGGCCTATTTGATTCTAACCGATTCTGGCGGGGTTCAGGAAGAAGCGCCATCTTTGGGTGTCCCTGTTCTTGTTTTGCGCGATACAACCGAGCGTCCGGAAGGGATTGAGGCGGGAACCTTGAAACTGGCAGGTACAGATGAAGAAACCATCTTTGGTTTGGCTGATGAACTTTTGTCGGACAAGTCCGCCCATGACAAAATGGCGAAAGCCTCCAATCCATACGGAGACGGATTCGCCTCCAAACGAATCGTCGAAGCGATTCTTTATCACTTCGGAAGAAACGAGCAACGACCTGCCGACATGGAGTAAGCAGGGAAAGTGATAAATTTATGTAAGTTTTATGTGCCCTCTTGTTTTGTTTAGAAGACAAGAGGGCTGTTTATTAATTGAATCCAGAAGAAGAGATGTGGTTATAAATGAAGTTTAATAAGATTCATCATATTGCGATCATTTGTTCTAATTATGAAAAGTCGAAGGATTTTTATGTGCGGATTTTGGGGATGAACCCTATTAGCGAGGTCTATCGAGAGGAAAGAGATTCGTATAAGCTAGATTTAGAAATAAATGGGCAGTATCAGATTGAATTGTTTTCATTCCCAAACCCGCCAGCACGGCCAGGCTATCCGGAAGCCGCCGGTTTAAGACATATTGCCTTTGAAGTTGACGATATAGAAGAGGCAGCAGCCTACTTTGAAAAACACCAAATAAATGTCGAGGCTATCCGAATCGACCCTGTAACCAAAAAGAAATTCACCTTCTTCCCCGACCCGGACGGACTGCCGATCGAACTCTATGAAAAATAGAGCAACAAAAAAGAAGAGCAGGAGACCATATCAATTCGGTCATGCCCTTCTTTTTTGTCCGCGTGGAATGGACAATTTAGCCTAACTGTCCACGAGCGGTGCCTGACACCATCTCGGAAGGCCGTATTCTTGTGGGGCCAGGTGCCATAGCTGCTCAATGTATAGGGGTTTATATTCGGCCCATGTCCTGGGTAACTGACATTTCCTAGACCAGGGTAGCCGCCACCAGTTCCCGGAGTATAGCCGTAAAATCCACCACCCGACCCAGAGCCATAACTAGGGTAGCCCCCATAGCTGCCGAATCCTCCAGTTCCGATGCCTCCAAGCAGTCCAGAGCCTAATTAGCCTAAGCCAAGACCCAAGAGCCCAGCGCCAACTTGACCAAGACCCAAATGTGAATTGGTATGATGTCCATAGTGATGGCCCCCATGATGGTTGTATCCCTGAAGATGATTGCCATGATGATAGCTTCCATGATAATTCTCTACGGGCATTCTAAAAGGATGATACATACAATCTCCTTTCTCCTCATAGTCGTAATTAGCCTATGTATCTTTTAAGATATTTCTTGGGTTGGAGCCAACATTTTTAGAAATTGAGGAATTCATCTTCCCCAGAAAAGATGTCCAAATACGTCTCAAGTCCTAGTTTTCTTTCCGTTTGAGGTCCATGGCAAGCAGGAGTTTTTTCGTGTAGTGTGGAAGTAGTGGATAAAATCATTTCTTTTGGTACAAATTGCAAGAATGTGAAACATTCTATTGATTTTATTCGTATGAATATAAAGGAAACCTAGTCAGGAGTCGATTATTATGAACCCTATCCTTTCATTAATCATTCGTTCATTTGTGGCTGTCCCTGTCACCGTTTTAACCGGGTTAATCAGCTTTTTAGCGCTTGATCAGCAATTTCTGCCATCCCTGGGCTATGCGATTGCGGGCGGGATCTTAACCCACTTAATACTTGGGCTGTTCATGAACAAGAACTTTTTAAAAAAGCATCAGCTTTCAAGCAAGGAATACCGCTACATTAAGAAAAATTTAAAGGAAGCCAAGCGAAAAATCCATCGCTTGAATAAAAATCTTTTCACAATCCGCGATATTTCGTCTGTAAAGCAGAGAATCGATATACTAAGAATCACCAAAAAAATACAAAAGATGACCCTAAAGGAGCCGAAGCGTTTTTACCAGGCGGAGCCCTTTTATTTTTCTCATCTGGATTCCGTGGTGGAACTGACCGAAAAATATAACTTCCTATCCACTCAGCCGAAAAAAAGCATGGAGCTGGACCAGTCCTTAATTGAAACACGCCGAACCTTAAATGAAATGACACGGATCTTGGAAGAGGATTTATATCATGTGATATCTGATGATATCGATACCTTAAATTTTGAAATTGATGTCGCAAAGCATACAATCAAAAAACAAAAGGACTCTAAATTTCCTGAAGAGAATAGGTGGCTAAAATGAGCGAAAACAACCCAATTGAACCCAATAAATCTGGCAACTTATTAGATGATATCCTTGCTAATCCCTTTGGCGACGGACTCGCGCCATCTAAAAGTCGGGCCCCGCAGACGGGTGAACCAAAGCCGGTCAAGTTAATTGACGTCATTCCTGAGGAACACCGGGCAAAAGCGTATCAGATTGCCGAGCAAATTGATCCCGCCAACCATCAGGCGATGATTCAATACGGCACCCAGGCCCAAGGCAAGCTCCTCAGCTTTTCTCACACCATGCTCGAGCACGTTCAGAAAAAGGATGTCGGCGAAATCGGCGACATTATCAGCGACTTAATGAAGCGGCTGAATGAGGTGAATCCGGATGATTTAAAGGATGGGAAGCCATCCTTGTTTGCGCGTATGTTTGGAAAAATTTCCGGCTCCATCCAGGAGGTTCTCTCCAAATATCAAAAAACTGGGGCGCAAATTGACCGAATCAGTGTGAAGCTGGACCGCAGCAAAAATGTCCTTTTGTCTGATATCAAGCTTCTTGAGCAGTTATATGAAACGAATAAAGAGTATTTCCACGCCTTGAATGTCTATATTGCGGCAGGGGAAATCAAGCTTGAGGAAATGAATGAAAAAATTATCCCGCAGTTAAAACAGGCGGCACAGGTCTCCAATGATCAGATGAAGTTTCAAGAAGTCAACGATATGATTCAATTTGCCGACCGCTTGGATAAACGGCTTCATGATTTGAAGCTAAGCCGAGAAATTACGATTCAAAGCGCACCGCAAATCCGCCTGATTCAAAATACGAACCAAGCGTTGGTGGAAAAAATTCAATCGTCGATTATGACCGCGATTCCGCTTTGGAAAAACCAAGTGGCTATAGCCTTAACGTTAATCCGCCAACGTCATGCGGTGGAGGCACAAAAGCAGGTTTCAAAAACGACCAATGAACTGCTGTTAAAAAATGCAGAAATGTTAAAAACAAATACAATTGAAACCGCGAAAGAAAACGAGCGCGGCCTAGTCGACATTGAAACGCTAAAGAAGACTCAAGAAAACCTTATCACCACACTGGAAGAAACATTGCGCATTCAAGAGGAAGGCCGCCACAAACGTCGTGCTGCTGAACAAGAACTCGCTACGATGGAGAACGACCTAAGAATAAAACTATTAGAGATAAAAGGGAAATAACGAAAAAGGGTCTCCAGAAGGGAGACCCTTTTAATTATTAACCGGGACTGTGTTATAGTACTCCTCTAGAGTGATGCCCCGTTTCATGATTTTTTTGGCGATGGTTTTGCCGACGTAGCGGAGATGCCAGGGCTCATAAGTGTAGCCGGTTATGGCATTCTTTCCTTTCGGATAGCGGATAATAAAGCCGTAATCAGCGGCATGCTTCTCAAGCCATTTTGCCTCTTTTGTTCCTCCAAAGCATTCCTCAGCCGCGCACCGGCCATCCCCACCGGTCACATCAATGGCAAGCCCTGTTTCATGCTCGCTCGTTCCGGGAACCGCACTATAGGTTGCTGCTTTTTCATAGCCATCTTGATGTACATAGCTATTAAATAAGACCGTTTGAGCAGCGTGTGAGCGATAAGCCGATACACCTAAAAGATTTACACCCTGTTTTTTAGCACTCGTGAAAAGTTTTTCAATCGCGGACGCCGCTGGAGTACGCATTTTCCGCTTCTCGGATTTCTCTTTAAAAATAAATGGGATATTCGCATCCACTAAATCCCCCGGTGAATAATTTTCCGGCAATTTATGCAGTTTATTGACAAGAACAGGGATACTTTCGGGATTGGCTACAACAGCGATACTTTCATCGGATGAGGAGCGCGTCTTATTCGTATGTGATGTTGGCTTGTTCAGTGCGATTTTTTCCTCTTCCTGTGCAAAATGAAATTTTTCCATGCAGCCTGCTAACAAGATTGCCGCTAGGAGAAGACCAATAGTAGGGGGCCACAATTTTAACATGAATAACTTCCTTTTTTTTAAAATTAAATCCTGTTATCATCATGGACACTATTAATAGACTTAAAACCTCTCAAGTCCTATTTAGAGACAATCATCCTTGCGGAAAATAGAAAAATTTCCACCTGTTGGGTCCTAAGACACTTTTCATTTATAAATTTGTTGGATATAGTTTTGATAAACACATAAATCGTACGAAACGGCAAAGCCATTGAAAAGTGGTGACGCAAAACTACAGGGGCTAATGTCTAACGACAATGCTAGCCAGTTACCGAACACGACGTACTCCTGCGATTTATGTAATCCACAATTGGGGGGTTATCATGTGTTGAAAATGTTTATTCGAGGCAAATATTATTATCATTTAATCCAGTACCGCCACAACGAAATCCTGCAGCAGGACTGCCTTGATGAGGAATTAAGAATGAAGTTAAGGGTGAAATCCAGCTACCATAATAGCAAGGCCGTGGAGCTAGGGGCAAAAATGTAATCGTTAACAAAACTTGTCTAAAAAAAGCCTAGAATCCCAGGCTTTTTTTTATGCGAATTTTTGTACAAAATTACAGCAGGAACAGGCTCGTCCAAGCAGTCTTTTGGTTACATGATGTTCATAATAAATTTCTTCAAAACCGCAAACAGGGCATTCAATTATGTGAAAAATTCGTCGTTCTCCTAAAATGGCATCTAACAATATCTCAAAGTCCATCCTGTTGCCCCCTATGATTTTTCTTTAAAGATAGCAAAAGCCTGTTGTGAAAAGAGAAGAATTTTGTCATTTGAAAAAAGTTTATTTTCGACAAAAAAAGCGCGGGGAGAGGGGCCCTGCGCCATGATAGTATAATTAATGTGACATCGTTGCACTTCCATCATCATGACCGTCTTTCGTCACCTTTAAAATACCAACAGCCCCTTTTGTAACATGATTGAATTGATGGGTGACAAACGGAAAACTTCCTTCTTTTGTGACAGTAAATTCGACTACGGCTCCGCCACTAGCTGGGAGCATGATGGTTTGCAGTCCTTTCAAATGGTTAAACGGATTTCCATCAACAAAAACATCATCCATAACCGTGCCGACAACATGGAAGCTGCTTACTTCATTTGGTCCAACATTCATCACGTAAAACCGTACCTTGTCGCCTACTTTGGCAAGCAGAGGTTTGTCAACTAAAGCACCAACGGCCCCATTCGTATTAGCATCGCCTTCTTTTAATGCTTTTGTTGAAAAGACAACATACTTCGGTACTCCATTCGTGAAATCATCTAAATCGTTGTATTTATACCATTCATTCTGGATAATAACGATTTCACGATCGACCTCTGAGTCGGTTGGGTAGCCTTCTTTCGGTTTGACGATAATTGTTCCGTGCATGCCATTGGCAATATGGGCCAGCACTGGTTTTGTTCCACAATGATACATAAATACACCAGGATTATTAGCGGGATAACTGAAATTACCTGTCTGGTCAGGCATTACATTGGCAAAATCCGCTGAGGGTGAAGCGTGTACGGCATGAAAATCCATGCTGTGAGGAATCGATGGATCCATATTCGATAATTTAAAATTGATTTTATCCCCTTGATTGACGACAATGACGGGTCCGGGAACTTCGCCGTTAAAGGTCCAGGCTTTATAAACATCTCCTTTGGAAATTTCAATATCAGTGATTTGAGCAGTCATTTCGATATTCACTTCATGCTCTCCAATTCGATTGATTTTAACTGGAGTCGGTTTTTGATTCAAATGCTCATGCGGCCCTAATACTTTTGTAGCTGTGGATTTGCTTTCTTCCGCCTTAACTTTCTTTTCCTTTGAAACATCAGAAATACCACAACCACCTAACACCATGACAGAAGTGACCAAAATTGCTCCAAACTTAGATATTTTACTCACTTAAACTCCCCCATTTACCCTCATTAATATGATTACGCTTTCATTTTAACTTGTGAGAATATTCACATAAGTGATGGCGGTCACGCAAACTTATTAGGTATGTGAAGGTTTTGTGAAAAGGTGAGCAAAGTTCTGTTGGCACTGTAACAATATTAAATAAGTAATAAATAAAATGGTTATTCTAGAAAGAGAATAGGAGGTTAATTATGAAAAATAAAAATGACAAAACGAGTGAAGGCTTGAATCAAATCTTTGAAATCATCAATGCCAAAGGTGACACCGGCGAACTCAGGGAAATTGTCGAGGAAAACGATTCCAGCGAAATTAACCCTTCCACCACATCATCAGATTAGCCCAAAGACCTAGATACAGTTCTAGGTTTTTTTTATGTATTTTGTGGACAAATCAACGTGATAATGTGGATACCTCAATGTGTTTTGTGGATAAACCACTGGAAAAAGTGGATAACTCTAACTGGATTGTGGATAAATGAGTGGGTAATAATTGAATAATTTTAGTTATGCACATTATTTGTGTATAAAAGTCTGAAAAGTGTGGATATTTTCCGGTGGAGTGTGGATAGCGTGCCTAAAACTGTTGGTAACTACCGCAAAACTTGTGTATAAACGTAATGACTTTTAGCCTATTCAGTCATGATCATCCAAAAGATGAATCATTTCCTTTATACGAAACCCCTTAAAACAATATGACATTTGTCACCTCATTTTCATGACACTGCTAACTAAAATTCCCCACCCCTCCAACGTACAATGAAATCAAGAAAGCAGGAGGTGTTCTTAACATGAACGAAATTTTAACCCTAACAAACGTAACAAAGTCCTTTCAACATAAAACAGCTGTAGATAATGTATCTTTTTCAATTGGCAAAGGAGAAGTCGTAGCGATACTCGGTCCGAATGGTGCCGGGAAAACGACGACAATCTCGATGATTTTAGGGCTCCTAAAACCTACAGCAGGGGAGATAAGCCTGTTTAACCTCGAACCTCACGAAAAGCAGGTCCGCGAAAAAATCGGTACGATGCTGCAGGAAGTCAGTGTGATGACGGGCCTAAAGGTTCGGGAAATTCTTCAATTAATCAGAAGCTATTATCCAAGGCCGCTCGACCTGCAAGAACTCATCAATTTAACAGGACTTACCGAACAGGACCTTAAAACCCGAGCGGAAAAATTATCAGGCGGACAAAAGCGCCGTCTTAGTTTTGCTCTTGCTCTGGCAGGAAATCCCGAACTGATTATTTTCGATGAACCGACTGTCGGGATGGATATTACTTCAAGAAATCGATTCTGGCAGACAGTTCACACTCTGGCTGAACAGGGCAAAACAATTATTTTTTCTACCCATTACCTCCAGGAAGCCGATGACGCGGCCGATCGGATTTTACTTTTTAAAGACGGCAACATCGTGGCGGACGGAACGCCGCAGCAAATCAAAGCGAGAATTTCTAAACAGTCAGGGTCCTTTATTGTCAATCCGGAACTATCCTTAGAGAAGTTATATCTTCACAGTGAAATCGATGATATTTATCGAAAAAATAACAGGGTTTATGTGCAGTCGTCGAATACGGACCGAGTTCTTGAATTGATTTTTTAAGAAAAAATCGGTGCGAAAGATATTCAAATTGAACGCGGCAAGCTAGAGGAAGCATTCGAACAATTACCGGGTAACGCCAAGGAGGTCATAAAAGATGAAAGTATTTCAAATGCAATGTAAAACAGAGATTATTCGCGTGTTAAGGAATCGCTATTTCGTGTTTTGGTCGCTAGTGATGCCGATTCTCTTCTATTATATTTTCACGAATGTTGTCAATACGAATGCGCCTGATCAGGCCGAGTGGCAGGCACATTACCTTATGTCGATGACGGTGTTCAGTGTAATGGGCTCATCAATGATGACGCTCGGAATCCGGATGGTGCAGGAACGTTCGCAAGGCTTGTCAACGTTTATTCGAATTACACCGTTATCAGACAGCGTGTATTTTGCCGCGCAAATGGTCGGACAAAGCGTAATTCATGCCTTTTCAATTACGATTATTTTTATCGCAGGAGCTTTAATCAATGATGTGTCCTTAACCGCAGCCGAATGGATCCTTAGCGGTGTCTGGATTTTGCTCGGTTCGCTGCCATTTCTTGCAATCGGTACTCTAGTCGGAATGATGAAAAAAGTAGAAATTGCAGCAGGGGTCAGCAACGTGATTTATATGGTGCTCGCAATTTCAGGCGGGCTGTGGATGCCGCTTGAGATTATGCCGAAAATGATGCAGGCCATCGGTAAGTGGCTGCCATCCTATAATTTTGGCAATGGTGCCTGGGAGATTGTTCGTGGCAACATGCCGGATTGGAAAAATATTCTGATTTTGATCGCGTATTTAGTTTTGTTCATGCTACTATCGAAGTATATTAGAAGAAAACAAGAAGCGGTGTGATGATGGATGAAAAAGTCGTTTAGCCTGTTCATGCGTGGAAATATTCCCGTTTGCCTTCCATGTAATGAGGACAAAAACCTTTTTCATGCCTGCTGAGCTTATTTATTTTGTTCCATTTCTCATCATCATGCTGATTTCGCCGTTTGGCATCCGTTCGATGAACCGGAGGATGGAGCTTGAAAAGGAGCTTGATAAAGCCAATAAGCAAATCGAAGAATTGGTGAAGCATGAGGAGCGGGTGCGGATTGCCCGCGACCTTCATGATACGCTCGGCCATACGTTGTCCCTGCTTACCCTGAAAAGTCAGCTTGTCCAGCGGCTGACCGCAGTTGATCCAGAAAGGGCAAGACTTGAAGCAAAGGAAATGGAAACGACGTCAAGGGCAGCGCTTAAGCAGGTGCGCGAACTTGTTACGGACTTGCGGGCAGCAACCATTGCCGAAGAACTCATCCAAATCAAAATTTTACGGGCAGCGGGCATTACCTATCAATATGATGGAGATCATGACTTTTCAAAAATTCCCCCATTCACACAAAATATCGTCGGGATGTGTGTGCGGGAAGCCGCGACTAATGTAGTAAAACACAGCCGAGAGACCCCTTGCTCTGTTTCCATCAATCTATCATTTGAAAAAATGAGGGTTGTGATTCATGACGATGGGATGGGGGTCATAGAGAAGACCAAGCAGTTCGGAAATGGATTGAACGGGATGGTGGAGCGGCTGGCCCTAATCGACGGCTCGATTAGCCTATCGAACCATAATGGCGCTGTTTTAGAAATAAACGTTCCAATTATTAAAAAAGCAGGGGGGGCAGCGGTCTGATTCGCTTATTTATCGCTGAAGATCAACGAATGCTCCTTGGGGCACTCGGCTCGTTACTAGATTTAGAACTAGACATGAAGGTGGTTGGCCAGGCAATGAATGGGGAAGAAGCACTTGCTTCCATCCTTGAGCTTAAGCCGGATGTCTGTTTAATGGATATTGAGATGCCTGTTATGAATGGGCTAGGTCGCGGAAGAACTTGCACGAAGGAGCGAACC
The DNA here is from genome assembly GCF_050468025.1 of Neobacillus sp. NRS-1170. Classification (NCBI taxonomy): domain Bacteria; kingdom Bacillati; phylum Bacillota; class Bacilli; order Caryophanales; family Bacillaceae; genus Neobacillus; species Neobacillus sp. NRS-1170. The sequence goes on from NZ_JBITPF010000075.1 coordinate 56,474, forward strand.
AAGTAAGGTAATCATCCTCACCACCTTCGCCCGTCCCGGATATTTTGAGCGCGCCGTCAAAATTGGTGTTCACGGCTATTTGCTTAAGGATGGGGAGATCGAAGAGCTTGCGGATGCGATTCGCAAAGTGATGGCGGGAAAACGGGTGTTTAGCCCAGAGCTCACCTTTAACGTTATCCGCGAGGAAAATCCACTTACTCCTAAAGAACAAGAGATTTTAAGATTAGCAGCCATAGGGAAAACAACAAAAGAAATCACATCCGAGCTCTATTTATCATCCGGCACCGTCCGTAACTACATCTCCGAAATCATCCACAAACTCGAAGCCAAAAACCGCACCGAAGCCGCCGCCATCGCTGAGAAAAAAGGGTGGCTATAGTATGAACGGTGTCAGGCACCGTTCGTGGACAATATGCTCCATTTATCCATTCTAGGTGGACAGATGGTTATAGTCCGGTTCCGTTATAGGGGGCGGATTTTTTGGCAGTTTTGCAATTCAAAATTTATTCAAAAAAAATACCGCGCTTGAATATAGGAAAACTGTTGTATTCACTACGCTTTTTCATATTATCATAAATTATTTTAAAAAAGGTATTGACCAATCTATTAATCTCCTGTAATATAGGAAAAGTCGTCAGCGAGACGATGAAAGAAAAACAAAAAAGTTGTTGACTTCGAGTTAATAACTTGTTATGATAATAAAGTCGCTTTTGAGCGATGATGAAATTGTTCTTTGAAAACTAAA
>NZ_JBITPF010000076.1:0-93090 GCF_050468025.1 Neobacillus sp. NRS-1170
TTCATATCAGTACAATATTTCACAAACTTTTTTAAAGTCCCCCATTGCTGAATATTTGAAAAGCCCTTTTAGTTATGATATCTCCCTTGTCAAACCAAAAAATTAATTTTCCATGCAATATTACATAATTGATAAAAAAATACCAATACTTCTTATAGAATATAAAATTAATCTTAAAAAGGAATTGATTATATGGATAATAAAAAGGCTGCAAAGTTAACTGCGGGTGAGTTAGCACACTGTTGGGAACAGTTTATGAATAATAGTATGTTAAATGTTGTTTTGGAGTATCTTACCTTAACATCAGAACTAGAAGAAGTTAAATCTCTTTGTAGTGAGGCGGGTTCTATTTCTAAATCTGCTGTACAATTTTTTGAATCTGTTCTACGAAGTGAAAACTATCCAATCCCCAAAGGCTTTAACATTAAAGATGATTTAAACCCAAATGCCCCTAAGATGTATACGGATGTTTTTATACTATTTTATTTAAATAATATGTCTAAAATTGGAATGTCCTTAACAAGTATGGCACTATCGGATTCAGTAAGGGAGGATGTCCGTAATTTTTTCCACGAACAATTAAAAAACTTTTCAAGTTTATTTGAACGTACAACAACTATTCTATTGGAAAAGGGAGTATTTGTAAGACCTCCTTCAATTACCTCCACTCATGAAACAAACCCAATTGCAGATAAAGGATTTTTGGGTAACTTCTTTAATGATAATAGAGAATTAACGGCAAGAGAAGCAAATGAGCTACACAAAAATGTTTTTATGAATTATATTGGTAAAAACTTATTAATTGGATTTATACAATCTACATCTAATCACAAATTAATGAGTTTATTGCAACATGGAAAAGAATTATCTTTAAATATTATAGACAAATTAGGTGATATTTTAGTTCAAAATGATTTGCCTATTTCAATGACTTGGGATACGAATGTTTTGGATGGTAAAACATCTCCTTTTTCAGATAAATTAATATCTTATCTATTAGACCAACTTAATCGTGATGGTATCGCCAGTTATGGGTATAGTGCAGCAGTAAGTATCCGAAAAGATTTAAAAACTACATATGCAAAGATAATTGCAGATGTGTATCAATTTGAAGAAAATATAAAAACCTTTATGATAAAAAATGAGTGGATGGAGAAACCTCCTGTTGCACTAAATAGGGATAAGCTTGCTCAAGACTAAAGAAAAATAAAGCTACCAAAGTACGGTAGCTTTATTGTTTTTCAAAGGAGTATTCCAAATCTCCTTTAAGAAATGTTGAGTGTACCAGATATATGAAAGCCATTATTTCACTAACCTGCCCCGTTAGCCACCCATGCAGCAGGGATACACCACAAAGAATGAAAATGGTGAAGAACTGTCAATACTGAAACTGATCTTAATCCAGTCACGCCCTCCTCTTTTTTGACGATTGAGCAGGGTCTTCTTAATTATTGCCTTTTTTCATGTCTAAAGGAAATATATTTTCATGGTCGTGGAACAAAAAAGGATCGCCGAAACTATCCCTGTCCTTCAACTCTTGCACTCTTAAGTGAAACAAGGTTAACACTTGCACACCATTAAATGATTCCCATCAGGATCTTTGAATTTAAACCAATGGTTATGCTCAACACCAGTTGTTAATTCGACATTTTTACCCCTCATATACACATATGCTTGTTCAATATTGTTAGTGTTTAAATGAGAAGGTGGAGTTTTGAAAATATTATCCTCTGAATAAATTTTGCTATCTAAAACAATTCCAGTTCCATTCATAGGAATGATATATAAATGACCATATAATATCTCACCATCTGCTGGTAACCCTAATATGTCACAATACCAATTACGTGCTTCTTTCACATTACTTACAGGGATAAAAATGGTTCCGATTTGATTTAATATAGGGTTCATTAAATTCCTCCAAAATGAATTTATTATACATAAATTAATTCGCTCCTAGTCACATATTCCCTTCTTGTTCAATAAAACGACAGATGTTAAAAAAACTCTATTATCTTTAGTTTTTGTACCTAACCAGCGGAAAACAAATTACTGATAATATTATCGTTCTTCAAGAAGCCCGGATAGGGCTTCTTTTTATAATGGAACCATGCTATCGATTTGGTTTGTTGGGAAAGGAAGATTTTCAATTTTTTTCCTTATCACAAAACTTTGGTATAGTGTAAAAAAGGTGGGAGTTGATAGGATGTTTTTCTTGGGACTGTTCCAGCAGTTGCCCGTAAAAATTTTAACGGTGGCACTCCTGATAATACTTATGGTTTATTTGATCCGCAAATCCATCAAGCTTTTATTTGACAAAACGAGCTTCTTGGATGTAAAGCGGGAAGAGACATTGATGCATTTCGCCAACCAAGTGACAAAGGTATTGGGACTTGTATTCTTCTTTATTTATGTGCTTAGCCATTTCTTCGAACTGGGAAAGCTTGTCACTGGTTCGGTAGTAGTGGCCGGTGCCTTGGCATTGATCCTCCAGCATATCATTCGCGATTACATTATGGGGCTGACCTACTTGTTTGAGCGCCAGATCCATCTTGGGGATTATGTCATCATCAATGGAAACCGTCAGGGGAAAATAGAGGAAATCAGTATGCGTCACCTGAAGATCCGCCAGTATGATGGATACCTCTATACGATCTCCTATAGCAGCATCATGGAACTTCAGAACGGGAACCGGGGAAGGCGCCGGGTGAACGAAAGCCTAGTCCTCAACTATAAGCAAAATCCGGACGATGCATTCAAGGTGATGGAGGAAGTGGCACAAACCTGCAACGAGAAATACGGAGAATACTTGTTGAAAGATGAGCACAATATTCCTGTGGAGAGTTTCAAATTCAACCAAATCACAGAACTGAACGTGGATTTCAAGGGTCACAGGTATTCATTATCAGGTCTTGTGAAGGAAGCAGATTTCGTGGAGGCTGGCAAAAAGGTGAGGTATGAACTGGCGGTGGCTGCCTACAAGTACGACTTGAAGATGGCAGAGAGCCTTAACACAAGCGATTAAAGCTCGTAATAAGCAAGAGATTTCATATTTCTTGCTTTTTTTCTACTGTTTTTATGTATACAACAAGTGAAGCTTTGTAAGGTAACTATCCTGTCCTTTAGTAGCAGCTTTTGAGACATCCGTTAATGGATCGCGGGCTTAATCATTTTATTAAGAATAGTGGCAATTTTTTATTAAGAAAATTAAAATTAAAAATAATCATAGCTTTGTTTCAAATATCTACATAAAAGGAGTTAGTATTAATGGATTTACAATTAAAAGGTAAAAATGTACTCATTACTGGGGGTTCCAAGGGAATTGGAAAAGCCATAGCCAGTGCCTTTATTGATGAAGGAGCCAATGTCACCATTGCTGCCCGTGGTCTTGATTTTTTAGAACTGGCAAAAACAGATTTAGGCGGCAAGGTATCTATTTATCAAGCCGATCTTACCAATGAAGACGAACGGGAAAACTTAATTCAAATGTTTATCGAGCAAAACGGTACGATTGATGTCCTCATCAACAATGTCGGTGGAAGCAATGGAGCCAAAGCGACAGAAACCGAAATGGTTCTTTTTTATCAAGCAATGGAGTTGAATTATTTTTCAGCCGTCCATTTAAGTAAATTAGTTGTTGAACATATGAAAAATCAGCGTTCAGGTTCGATTATTAATATTACCTCTGTTTATGGAAGAGAAAGCGGCGGAAAAGTTACCTACAATAATGCAAAATCTGCACTCATCAGCTTTACGAAGTCGATGGCTGACGAAGTGATTCCTTATGGTATCAGAGTCAACAGCATTGCCCCTGGAAGTATTTTGCACGACACTGGTAACTGGATACGGCGTATGAACGAGGATCCTGAGGGAATCAAAGAATTTGTAAAAAAGGATATTCCTGCTGGCCGCTTCGGCACTCCGGAAGAAATCGCGAATGTCGCAGTATTTCTGGCCTCAGAAAAAGCTTCCTGGATTGTCGGAGCCAGCATAAACGTCGATGGCGGACAATCGAAGATGAATTTTTGAGTCAACTCCCCTATTATTCTATTTGAGTGGTGTGTTTAAAAGGAAAGGATAAAAATATTGACAGAATTGCTGAAGAAGTGTTGAAGAAAACTAAGCAGCCTCCCCTTTTTAACTGGGGAGGCTATTAATCATATTCAAAACACTAGTAATAGAAATGCTATACAGAACAGCCTAATTTAGATAGTGACAACCCTCATAACATCTTTATACGAATATATTATCAAGAAACGAAAATGAATAAGGAGGGACAGTATTGTATTATCATCAATCTTCATCATCAAGTCCCTGTCCAAAGTATCATCTCTACTCGCTTCCTAGAACAATATCCGTTATCCCATATTACTATCCTTATACACCATGTTACCTACGTTCAATTGAAGAAATGTGGCTATGTTATAACAATATCCTACAAAGAGGATTTGCAGGATACCCCGAATTACTCAGCCACTCCACACCGCAAACTAATGCTTACGAAAATTATGAAGCAATTCAACCCCACTGGGAATCGTTTAGGTGGTTCCCTCCAATGCATTATATGGAAGATCCGAAAGATACGGCAAAAGCAACCATTGAAGATAAATGGAAATCGTTAAATGGTGCTCCGGGGGCTGCAATTTCTTATGTGGAAGAGATAGAGCCAGGTTATCGAATCCGCTATCAGAATGGTGCTATTTATACTAAGAAAGCAAGAGGACCTGCTTATTGGGTTTATGGTGCAATCAATGAGAAGTATCATGCATTAGGTGGAGTCGGGAGCTGGCTGGGTTGGCCTGTTACTGATGAATTACCAATAAAATATGACGAGGGGAAAGTAAGCGGTTTTGAGCATGGTGAGATCTATTGGTGGCCCGGGACAGGTGCTATCGAAATCGATCAAGTAGTGTTGACTTATAAAGGGATTCATTGCTTTGATCCTACTAGTGGACCTGGTTCTGACGAGGTTTATGCAACCATTAGCGTAGCAGCTCCTACTGGAATGGCCAATGAACCTGTAAATGTTTCAACATCCCTGACTAAACTTTACACAGATGTTGACAAAGGTGAAAGTTTTCCGGATCATATAGAACTCTATCGTGGGAAACCTTATGGTTTAAACATAACATTTGTTTTAATGGAACACGATGAAGGAGATCCAAATAAGTATTATCAGACAGTCCATTCGACTGTTTCTACTGCTGCCGCAGCCGCAACTTCAGGAGTAGCAGCGTTAGGCGGTCCACTTGTCGGAGGCGCTGCAGCCCCTATTTTGAAAGCACTTGTAACACCTGTGGCAAAAGGGATAAACAGTCTACTGGGCACAGGAGACGACTTAATCGGACAGTCAACGATTGTTCTTCCATTAAAGGACCTCGTTCAGCTTTCGGCAAGACCAAACGAATACGTCCTTAAAAATCAAATCCCCTACAAGATAGAGACGCCTCCACTCACCGGTCAAGGTTCTTCGTATAAAGGATATTTTAGTTTAAGTCGCGCTTAAACTTATTCGATTTTTCTTTAAATCTGAAGTGGCTTGGTTATAAAATGGGATTATATGTTACGTAATTAGAAATCCTCTAGAAAAATTCTTTTAAAAAAACAATGCAGCCCTCCCTTTTTAACCGGGAAGGCTTGAATTCTTTAAATATAGAAACTCATGACAACTCCTCCGGGAACCCTGCAAGTCTTTTTGCGTAAAGCATATTTGAGCGTTTTATTTGATAAAACAGCTGCTTGTCATTAATATGAAGAGCAAACAAAGGAGTGGGGTTTAGATTATTTATTTCAATGATCCACACCTTTCTTGAGGTGTCTATACCAATATCAATCCCTAAATTCCCGCAGTGTACACCGCACTCTTCGATACATTGGACGGCCTCATGTGCTATACGAGAAATTTCTTTACGAAATCTAAAAACTTCCTCATCAGAAATATCAAATATTTTTTTCAAGGTTATTTCACCGATTTCTGCAGTACCACCTGCAAACATATTTGTTACGATACTCCCTTGCTGTCCATATTTCGCTACCAAACACATGTCTTCCCAGTTGCCAGACTGGTTTTTGACCATGACAATACGGAAATCAATTTTTTTCCCATTATTTGATATTAGGTCTAGAGACTGCTGCAAAATAATCTTTTTCCCCTTGAATTTGCTTTTTAAAAATGCACCAAGATCATAGACGTTAGAAAACATCATATCATGAGGCACACCTGAATGGTGATATTCTAATTTCAAACCGTTTTCGCCATTTTTCGTAACCTTGTAAATTCGATTCCCCAGACTTCCACTAACCGGTTTTACAAAGATCTCATTGTATAAACTTAAGAGGGTTTCAAGATCTTGCGGTGTATGAAAAATCATGGTCTTAGGCAAATGAGAATCTAACTGTGGTTCATGACTTAACCATTTATACATCTCCCACTTGTTAAATACATAACTATTAAAATAGCGATTACCGAAAACCGTTTGAAAGTGATTTCTCCAATCTTTGTTAAGATAGATGATTTTAAAAACAGAGGCTGGATAGGAAAAAATTCCTGCTTCCCATTTTTTTGTATCAGGATTAAATATATATCCTTCCATTGTATATTGAAGAGGATTGATGCCTTCTAGTGAAAAAGCGATGAAAGCTCCTCCGATGTGGTCGTAATCAAATAAATAGTTGGATAAATACTGTACCCTTTCATCCAAGCTGCTCTTCTTTGCTGTTATAAGGATTCCGATATAAGGACCTATCAATATTTCATTTTGTTCTCGCCTAATTTCAAAATGGCAATTTAAAGGTATTCTTAAGGAATCAATGATGCCAACAGATAATTTTACTTCGTTTTCATTCAACACAGATGATGTTTTTAACTTAATTTCTATCGCTTGAATGCCAAAACGGATAAACCATTTTTTTTCTGCTGATAAGCTTTGATGATTTGCTACATCCGGATGTACGGTCAAACAGTCTTGATCACTTAGGTCTGGTATGATTGTAATTTTTGGATTCAACCCTATCCCCCCAGCCAAAACCTGCAATTGATGCTGAATAAAAAATAAGATCGCATTGGGCTTCCCCAACCGAAATGGGAATTTCTTTCCGACCAACTATCCGGGTCTTTAATTCATTTGTCATTCCAATCGAAGTATAGTGAATATTTTTTGATGTTTCAAAAGATTCCACAGCACCTCGCTCACCTTTCATAAAATTTTTATTGTACAGCCTTTTCCGTGACAAAATTATTCATTAAGTAGTCTGGAAAGCTACAGACATTTCAAAAACGGCAGCTTGTCCTATCGTCAATTCCATGTGTTCAAGAATATCTATGAGAAAAAAACTATTCTTGTAGTCTCCCATTCACGAATCGATAATTTTTTCCTTTAGTTCTTTAAATGTGTCTTGAACCATGACACGGTGAGGGATTTTAAGGAGTAAAATAGAATCCTGGTTTAAATAAGGCAGAAGAATTTGATAGATTTCCGTCCCCGTGTTACAAAAGTAAACTTTACTTGGATCCATTCCAAGTTCCAATGCTCTACTTGCAATTTCCTTTGCTTCTTCTCCTACAACGATTAGTATATCTACTTGCGTTTCCACTGCTTTCTCACCCATCTTGGCGTACTCTTGCTCGGCGTAAGTTCCAATACCCAACTGTGGCATATAGCCCAAAAGGGCAATTTTTCTTTTAGTGCCTGCCATTTCTTTCAGTACTTGAAGGGCTGACACCATCGAAAGAGGAGTTACATTCCAGGTATCATCAATGACAGTAGAACCTCCCATCCCATTTCTAAACTCCAAATGTTCGATTACTTGATTAAATGTGGCTAATTGTTCAATTGCTTCCTTTATATTTACTCCTGCATTCCAAGTTGCAGCAAGAGCGGCAAGAGCATTATACACATTATGTTTGCCGAATCCGGGTAGAAAGACAGGATAGGTTTGATTTTGATGATGGAGTGTGAAACGTATGCCTTTAGAGTCATAAGTAACATTCGATGCACGAAAATGACATCCTTCACCGAAACCAATATATTGAATGATGTTTGCAAACTTACTAATATCTAATTTTTTAATATTCTCATCATCCGCATTTAATATGAGCGTGCCCTTTTCCGGATCCAGATCATGAAGGATTTCTGCTTTGGCTTCCAAATAGCGTTCTGGAGTTTTACAACCTACCAAATGATAAACGTCAATATTTAATAACACTCTAATTTTCGGACGAAAATATTTCAAATAGAAAAGAATATCCCCAGGGTTAACAACCGCCATTTCAATTACAGCTGCACCTGTATTCTCATTAATTTTAAGTAGATAGCGGAGATTTCGATGGCCGCCGTTAAAGCTTTTATAGGTGGATTGAACTTTAAAGCGGTTTTCAAGAATATGTTTGATCATTTCCTTCGTGGTCGTCTTACCGCAAGTCCCCGTTACTCCAATTATGGGAATATCGAAAAGACCTCGGTAATAATCAATGAACTTCCAGAAAGCAGCTTTAATATCTTCTACTTTTACAACAGTAATTCCATCTCCGAGCTGGGTAAAATCGTTTGGTCTTTCTGTTACAACAACAAAAGGCGTGTATTTTTGTAAAAGCTTTGAGCTAATTTTTGATTTTTTATATAAATCGATTAACAGTGTATTAGGACTGACTTTGGAAGGTCTCGTTACAACATTTTTTATGAGAAGATTTCCATCTCCTTGCAGCCATAATCCATCAATATGAGAAATAATCTCTTTTAGATAAAGAGCTTTCATTTCCCGCTCCTTTCTTCTATTAGATACTTTGACAGACCTGTTGATCTATCATTCTATATTAAAGATATTCGAAAAAGATTGATTTTGCTTGGACTATTGGCTTGAAAATTACCCTATTTGTTTTCTTTTACTAGTAATAGAGCAGGCTAGTATTTTTTATTTAATAGAAAATATACAAGCAGCAATTAGAAGAATTGGAGATAGTGAACAAGAACTCGGAGACTATCGAGGCGCTAGTGGCAAATAATAATTATCACACCAGTAATTGGGGGAAGGTTCAGACTCATTTCAAGCGAATATCTTTCAAAAGGGATACTTTTTATGGGCCATGAGAACCGTCCCCACTGTACTACTTTAATTTAATGCCAATAAATTTCAGTTCCGTCATTTCTTCTTTAGCATATTTAATTTCTTCTCTGCCTACACCACTTTGTTTTACACAACGTAAGGCAAGATTATCCTGCCGGTAGGTAGAGATATCGTTAATCCAAACACAGCCAATTTCTAATTGCTCTGCTACCCTGATGGCTCGGTCAATATCCTGGGTGAATACACCAGCTTGCAAACCGTAAATGGAGTAATTGGCATTGAACTAATCCATCCCTACACTCTTGGCTTTTTTAAAGGCTTGAATAATGAGAAAAAATATAAACAATATTGGTATATAAAAATATAGGAAGCCAGAGGTGACAAATGTCATCAAAGTCCCTATATCCTCAACATCCATTTTACTTTTGACATTAATAACCATGAAATGAACGATAATAATTGATATCCATAATGACATTCTAGGTTTAAATTTAAACGATTCTTTCAAAACTCGAATCGCCCCCCACAATGCCATACAACAAGGAGGAAGGATTACTAAAAGCCATAAAAAAATATAGATATATTCAAACCTTTCGATAAATGGTAAGCGGATAATTTTTGACATCATAAGGGTTGGCCAAGTAACATGATCAAGCTGCCCATGACTAAAATAAGCAAATGTTATGATTGTAATAAATAAATATAAAATGGTTGTATACGCTTGGGAAATGTGGGCCCATTTTTGAGAAATTTGATTATTTTTAATAAAAGGAAAATAAATAAGTAAAAATTCTGGTCCTGAGTACATAAGGATACATTCTTTTGCTGATACAAAATAGTCATTTAAGCTGTGATTAAAAACGGGTAATAAATTCGTCCAATAAGCATATTTGATTGGGAAATATAGCGTAAACAGAAGGAGCGAAGGGATTAACATCCCCCAAAAACAAATACCGGTAATAACCCTAAAGCCTCCAATAACTAAATATGAAATCACCAAAATCATAATGAGTGATAAATACCAAATAGGGGTAAAAGGAAAAACCCATGTAACCAGAACTGATAAATAGGACCTAATTATAGTGGAAACAATTAAAAGCATATAGCCATAAAAAAAAATGTTTAATACGTTTCCTAGCCATTTCCCAAATAATTGTTGATGTAAGGACATAATATCTCCATTATTTGATTTCTTTAATAAAAAATACAGCAGCCAAATAATGAGATGTAAACTGATTCCAACCAATACAACAGAAACCCATGAATCTTGTTCTGCTCCTTTTATTATTTTACTTTGAAAATTCAACAAGCCTACACCGGTTTGGGTACTGTGTATGAGAAAAAATAAAAAAAAGGGAGATACTGTTAAACTTGCATTTAATTGTTTACTCATGGTCAATCACCTTTTCTTTTTACTCGCCCATCCCTGCATGAGATAGTTCTATTTTTAAATTGATATCCAATGCAATAGTTGGGTACACCTTTTCATAAAACTCCTTTTCGTTCCATTTTTTTGAATACGCTCTTGCTAAATCACCTATACCTAAAGGATCGACTTGATGTTTTTGAAATTTTACAAATAGCTTTTCAAAATCCTTTTTCATTTGTTTTTCCATTTGTTTTTTTAATAATATGTTATTTTGTTTTTTCCTTAAATCTAACCAGTCTGGAAAATCCTTTACCATTCCGTTTACTGTTATATTGAATGTCACCTTTGATTTCGAATCTTTGTTAATAATTGATTTTTTGTTTTTTCCATATAAAATAGCTAATATTGCTGAATCCTCCGACTGCCCCTTATGTATGTTAAATTCTGTTTGTCCTCTAATAACCCTTCCTCTTAATATTTTATATAAAAAGCTTTCTTTTTGATTTAAGATTAGTCCAAGTCTGTCTTTTTTTAACACGGCCAGCCCGTCTACCTCAATGTCACCCTTTTGATTTATCTTTAAATAGGGTATGGAGGGGTCTCTTCCCGCTCCATAGAAATCAAATAAAAAACTTTGCAAAGTTGGAATGGGTACATTTTGAGTTCGATAATTTTGTTCAATCAATTTATAAGAATAGTCGCTGTTTCTATCTTTATTTTTCATTAAAAATTCTCCTGCTGGTTCTTCTGAAACAGCTATTAACATATTGCTTCCAATCAAAGGATCCCTGCAAACAGTCTTAACAAAATAAGACACCCCATTTTCAGCTAGTTCTTTTCCAAAGATTAAAAGGTTCAACTTTCCAATTTCTATCGGTTTAGGAGATTGTGCATTTATAGATTGTTTTATTAACTGGGATTTCCTTGCTTTCCCCTGTAGAATAGTGCTCCCACCTTTTTTTTCGTCTCCCGTATAATCAGAATAAAGCACAGTTCCAACATACTGGTTATCAACTTTGTCAAAACCTAATACTTTAGGAAGTTGCACATCATCGATAATTTTTTGCCGTGGAAAAGAGCAGCCAGGAATAATCAAAATGAGAGGCAAAAGAGCACAAAAATACCTTATATTTTTTCGCTTTTGACTATTCATTATTAATATCATCCTTATCTTGATTTGGTGTATATCTTTTTAGTGAAAGAGGTCTTAAAAATCTGCTTCGTGTATTTGTAAACTGATATGATGATCGAATAAAACTGTCGCGAAAGTTCTTTATTCTAAAAGGAAATAGAGGGACCATATATGGATTCCCCAAGGATTTAAGCTTTAATAAATGTCCTAACAGAAGAACAAACCCTATGATAATTCCAAAGCCGCCCAAAAATGCTGCAAATAAAATAAGAGGAAACCGGATGAGACGAATTGCATTTGACATTTTAAAGATAGGAGTTGTGAAAGAAGCAAGTGCTGACAATGAAACAATAATAAGTAAAACATTACTTGTTAGAGCAGCTTGGACAGATGCCTGACCGATTACAATACCACCTACAATACCCAGTGTTTGCCCAATTTTTGTCGGCAAGCGTGCCCCCGCCTCTCTCAACAATTCAATGGTAATTTCCAAAAAAATAGCTTCCCATACCGGAGGAAATGGAACATGAGCTCTTGAACTAATAAGGGGTTGCAATAAATCATCAGGTACAACTTCATAATGAAAGGTTAATATTGCAACATATATTGGTGTAGCAAACAACGAGAAAATAACACTTATAATGCGAATGATTCGAAAAAACGACCCAAGTACCCAATTAAGATAATAATCTTCGGGAGAAATGAAAAAATCTAAGATCGTTGTTGGCCCAGTAATAATGTAAGGGGATCCATTCGATAAGATCGCAACTTGCCCTAATACCATCGCATATATAACCCTGTCAATCCGCTCAGTAGATAAAAAAATAGGAAAGGGAGTATTTGAATTGTCTGAAATGATTTGATCAATTTGGGAATTATCGAAAATAACATCAAAATCGATATTCTTCAATCGCTGTCGAACAGTTTGAATATATTCCGGATTGGTAATACCATCCAAATAAGCAATAACTACTTCTGTTTTGGACATTGTACCTATTGTTATTTCCTCAAAAACTAACTCTGGAACTGCTATTTGCTTTCTTAACAGATGAAGATTAATACCAATGTTTTCTACAAACCCAACTTTTGGGCCAATAACACTAAATTCATTTTCAGTATCATTATTTTCTCGATACCCAAGATTCGTATTTTCTATATTTATCGTCAAAAAATCTTCATTGGAACTCTTGAATTGAAGAATAACATAGCCTTTGATTAGCCTTTTCTCAATATCGAGCGGATTACTTGTAACATGAACTTCCTCAAAAGGAATAAATTTTTTTATATCATTAATTTTACTGATTTTCTTTATATGTTCTTGAATTGACGGAAGAAGGAGGTTATTTATTTTCTTTGGATCTACCATACTTTTATAGTAACTAATTGTAATATCCTGTTCTTCAGATAATGTAAATTGATGGAAATCACTCGATTTAGCAGCTTGTTGAAAAATAGTATTTATTGACTTTGTTTCGTTCTCAGACTTTTGACTATTTAAAAACCGATCTATAAACTTGAAAGACATTTGAATCACCAAATTGATTTGTATTTTCAATTTATTGTTATAAGAAGGAGGAAGGTTCAGACTCATTTCAAGCAGATATCTTTCAAAAGGGATACTATTTACGGGTCATGAGAACCTTCCCCACGATCTACTTTAATTTAATGCCAATAAATTTCAGTTCCGTCATTTCTTCTATGGCATATTTAATTCCCTCTCTGCCTACGCCACTTTGTTTTACACCGCCATACGGCAAATTATCCTGTCGGTAGGTAGAGATATCGTTAATCCAAACACCGCCAATTTCTAATTGGTCAGCTACCCTGATGGCTCGGTCAATATCCTGGGTGAAGACACCCGCTTGCAAACCGTAAATCGAGTCATTGGCATATCCGATGACTTCCTCTTCTGTATCAAACGGAATGACTGATACGATCGGTGCAAAAACCTCTTCTGCGATGATTTTCATATTGCGATCAACATTAGTCATGATGGTTGGAGAAAGAATGGTCCCATTTCTTTCACCACCAACTTCTATTTTCGCGCCATTTTTGACTGCGTCATCAATCCACATCTTAGCCCGCTCTGCTTCTTTCTCAGTGATCATGGGCCCGATATCGGTGGCTTCCTCCATTGGATCCCCAATTTTCAATGCCCTTGTTTCATTGATAAACTGATCCAAAAATGACTGATAAACATTTCTTTGTACAAAGATTCGTTGAGCATGGATACAAACTTGTCCTGAAAATGAAAAAGCTCCAGTTACTAATCTTGTTACAGCCGTTTGTAAGTCTCCATCTTCGAAAATGATATTAGGGGAATTGGAGCCTAATTCAAGGGTTACTTTTTTAAAGCCGGCGGTTTCGCGAATTTTCTTTCCGACTCCTAAGCTTCCTGTAAACGAAATTTTATGGACTTTTTCATGTGTGACAAGAGGTGCCCCTACCTCTCCCGTTCCCATTAACAAATTTAAAGCCCCGTTCGGAAGGCCCGCTTCCTGAAATAACTTGACTAATTTATAACCCGACACAGGTGTTTTCTCAGCAGGTTTGAAAACAATCGTATTGCCTGCAGCAATCGCTGGTGCAATTTTATGCAAGGACAGATTCAGCGGAAAGTTAAAGGGAGTAATGGCTCCCACCACACCTAATGGGATTCGTTTCACAAGCCCCATTCGATTTTCCCCGCCAATGGCTGCATCCATTGCCAGAACTTCTCCGGTAATATTTTTGGCAAGTTCCGAAGCAAACCGGAGGACTTGAACGGAACGATTGATCTCATCTTTGCTATATTTGATTGGTTTACCAGCCTCTCGGACAATTGTGTCTATTAAATCCTCCGGCTTTTCCTCTAATAGGTCGGCAGCTTTCCGTAAAATATCACTTCGTTGATGAGCAGGCATTTTCTTCATCGTAGAATGAAAAGTTTCAAAGGCATTTTCTACTGCATCATTCAGATCGGTTTCCGTCGCTAAAGCTAATTCCGCTACTTTTTCTTGGTTGTGGGGATTTTTTACTTCAAGTGTTTCCCGATTAGGTTCATTTCGCTCTTGACCATTAATAATCGAACCGAGCCGCATGTTGATCCTCCCTTTCTTAGCATTGAAGATGACTTAATTTCTCGGTTAATTTCATGTTTTCACTATAATCAACTGGGCAATCAATAAAGACTGGTTTGTTCATGGCAATGGCTTTTTCTAATGCAGGTTTAAGTTCCTCTGCGCTGTTAATTTGCAAAGCTTCAAATCCGTAAGAAGAGGCAAGCTGCACAAAGTCAGGATTTCCAAATTTGATATGGGAAGGACGGTTAAACTTTTTCAACTGATGCCATTCAATTAACCCATACCCTTCATCTCTCCATAATAAAACAATAATAGGGAGATTCAATCGTTTGGCTGTTTCTAACTCCGCGCCGGTCATTTGAAAAGAGCCATCCCCGCAAACCGCTACAACGGTACGATTCGGCTCGGCAAGCTTCGCCCCTATTGCTCCAGGGACAGCAATCCCCATTGATGCCAGACCATTAGAAATAAGACAGGTATTAGGTTGATAGGTATGGAACATTCTCCCGATCCATACTTTATGTGCCCCCACATCTGAAATCACAATATCCTCTTCTTTTAAAACAGCCCGTAAATCGGAAATAATTTTCTGAGGTTTGAGCGGGAAGCTAGTATCGTCACTAAATTGCTTCAGCTCAGTCAGTGCCTTATTCCGAACGTTCAATACCCATGAATTATTCCTTTCTCTTGGGGAAAGAGCCTTATGTAACTTTTCTAAATTCTGTTTGATATCTCCTACTACATTTAGTTTTACAGGATAATGTTGATCAGTCTCTGCTTCTTCTGTATCAATGTGTAAAATGGAGGTGTCGCCATTAGGATTCCATTTAAAAGGAGCATATTCTGCAATATCAAAACCAATCGCGATAATTAAATCGGAATGATTAAATCCACAAGTTATGTAATCATTCCCGCCAATACCTGCTGTAAGTAAACTTAAGTCATGGGTCCAGGGAAGAGCTCCTTTTCCCATGAAAGTATGGACGACAGGGATATTGATTTTTTCCACTAAATCCCGTAATTGATCGGCAGCATTTCCTCTCGTTATCCCGTTCCCAGCTAAAATAATAGGGTGCTCAGCCTGTTCAATAAGTTGGGCTGCCCCATTAATGACCTGATCCCCTGCTTCTGTTAAAGTATGGACTGTTCCCATTAATGGAGTTCCCTGGACCTCCATTCCAGCAACATCATTGGGGAGATCGATGTGGACAGCACCTGGTTTATCTTGAGTCGATACTTGAAATGCTTTACGGACTGCCTCAGGTATGATTCCTCCCTTTTTTATTTGTGCATTCCATTTTGTTACAGGTTCATAGATATGAATTAAATCATAATACTGATGACTAATTTTATGCTGCCGGTCTAAACTAGCTTGGCCGGTAATTGCTACAATCGGATTCAAATCCATGTTGGCATTTGCCACGCCTGTTAAAAGATTTGTTGCGCCAGGCCCTAAGGTGGCTAAGCATACACCCGGTTTTCCCGTTAACCTTCCGTAGGTCCCTGCCATAAAAGCTGCGCTCGTTTCATGTCGGGTTACGATAAATTTAATCGTTGAATCCAGTAGAGCATCCATTAGATCGATGTTTTCCTCGCCTGGTATCCCAAAGATATATTCTACGCCCTCTTCCTCTAAACACTTAACCATTAATTCAGCTACCTTCACTTTTAAACACCCTTTACAATGGATTGATACACTTCTTCTAATGAATAAACATGATCTCTTTCGTCTTTGTAAACGATATGTTCAGGTTTAAAATGCACTGGGGAATCCAAACCAGCTGCGGCAGCCAGGCGGAACAACCCTTTACGCATACTAATTAAATAATTTGCCGTACGAAACTTTTTCTCATCAATGACAAGCGCCTTTTGTAAATCGGGATCGGTTGTTGCTACACCGACCGGGCAAGCATTTGATTGGCATTTTAAGGCTTGGATACAACCTACTGTAATCATAAATCCCCGTGCAATATTGACGAGATCCGCCCCCATCGCAAGAGCAATTGCGACTCTATCTGGTGAAAAAAGTTTACCTGAGGCAATGATTTTCACTCGATCACGGACGCCATATGATAAAAGGGCATTGTTTACTAATGGCAGAGCAGCTTTAATAGGTAATCCAACACTGTCAGCCAGTTCCTGATAAGAAGCACCTGTACCGCCTTCACCACCGTCTACGGTGATAAAATCGGGGCCTTTTCCGGTTTCTTTAATGGCTTTTGCCAATTCATCGGCTTCATGCTTACTTCCTATAACGCATTTCATTCCAACCGGTTTTCCTGTTTCCTCACGAATCCGTTCCATAAAATTAAATAAGGACGGAAAATCACTAAATTCTTTAAAACGATTAGGGCTGTCGATTGATTTAAATGGTTCTACCATCCGGATTCTTGCGATTTCCTCTGTTACTTTTTCGCCATCAATATGACCGCCGCGTGTCTTTGCCCCTTGAGCTAATTTAAGCTCAAACGCTTTAATTTCAGGAATTTTATTTTTCTCTCTTAATGCTTCCCAGCTGAAATTTCCCTCTCTATCTCTTACCCCAAATAATCCGGGTCCGATTTGCATAATGATATCTACGCCGCCTTTTAAATGATGTTCTGAAAGCCCGCCTTCACCTGTATTCATCCATGCCCCCTTCGCTATAGCTAAGCCTTTGGAGAGTGCGGTAATGGCATGATCTCCTAATGAACCATAACTCATGGCGGACATCCCAATTTGTCCTTTTACAATGAAAGGGTGCTTTAAATTTTTTCCAATCACGATCGCATCCTTATCGTCTAATAAATAGGCGGATGATTCATTTTCCTCTAACACTTCTTTTTTCTGTGTAAATAAAGGTTCTTTTATCAAGAGGTAACGATTCGTCGTTACTTTTGTCTCTTGGTCCATTTTTAATTCCTCTGTTAATTTAGGAAACATGGAATTCCGAATATAAAAACCAGCTTCTTCAAAATCCCTTTGTGAACCATATCCAATCACATTACGTTTATACTTTGCTTGTTTTACAATATGTTGAAAATCGGTTCGAGAAAAAGGTTTTCCATCTTTGTTACTATCAAATAAGTACTGACGAAGCTCTGGTCCAATTGTCTCCAAAAAGTATCTTGCACGTCCTAAAAGTGGATAATTACGAAGAATTGGATGCTGTTTTTGCGTTCGGTCGATAAATAATAAATACAATCCTACCACTAGTAAGACCAATACAAACAAAACTAATAAAACAAATACAATGATGATCATAACGTCGGCAATATTCATTATCATTTCCTCCATAAGTAAACACTTAATTAATATTAAAATGGGATTTATAATGATAAGATTCTCTTTATCGGGAAATTTATCCTAAACGATATATGTACATGAGGATTGAACTTGTTTTTCAAAGGGATCTCAACCAGTTAAGAAAATATGAGCTAAATGTAAAGAGCCTGACCTCCAGGTAAAGTATTACCACGCCAGAGTTCAGGCAGTCTTAGGACAGTAGGCCAGTAGAACGGTTCTAGTGGCCTCAACCTGTATTCGGTATCTCACCTAAAAGTCCTAAAAATTCAACTTACACTTCCTTCGAATTGAACATCCCAATCATCGGTTTCATCGTCTGTTTCACAATCATCAACATCTGAATAAAGGATGGAATCAACTGCTATTCTTTTTATTTTCATGTTCTCCAATCACCATCCCCCCTAATTTGTTTATGGTATTCGTATGCATGTCCAACCCATTTTGTAAGGGGCAAGGGTTTAGAAATTATTTAAATATGTTTTCTTTCTTGAATAGATATACTAAAGAAATCATCGATTAAGGAGGAATTTGTCATGTTAATTGAAATGTGGACTGATTTTGCTTGACCATTTTGCTATCTTGGCAAAAAGCGTCTGGATGACGCTATTCAGAAAATCGATTTTCCTGTTGAAGTCGTATATCGCTGCTTTGAATTAGATCCGTCCACTGAACGAGATGTTCCATATAATGTCTACGAAAGTTTGTCAAAAAAATATGGGATGAGTATCAATCAAGCAAAGGCAAGCTGCCGCAATACGGTACGCATGGCTCGGGAAGCTGGATTGGAATATCACTTTGATAAAGTCATTTTAACCAATACCTTTGATGCCCATCGCTTATCGATGTTTGCTAAAAAGCATGGTCAGATGAAGGAAATGACCGAACGTCTCCTGCGTGCTTATTTCACCGAGGGCAAACATATTGGTGACCATGCCACCCTTGTACAGTTGGCGGAAGAAATTGGATTGGACGGCTCGGCCGTAAAAGAAATGCTGGCAGGTAAGGAAATGAGTGATGCTGTTTACGGAGACGAAAATCAAGCACAGCAATACGGGATTCGAAGCGTACCTTTCTTCCTAATTAACAAAAAGTATTCGCTGACCGGGGCTCAGCCTCTCGAAACATTTGTCCAGGCTTTCAAACAAGTCATGCAGCAGGATGGTCCCTTCACAAACTTAGACAGGCAAAGCGGTGCCACTTGTGATGATGACGGTTGCGAGATTCCCGAAAATTAAACCATAAAACTAGAAAGCGCCTCCATCCGGCGCTTTCATTACGAAATCACCATTCGAGCGGTTTTGTTAAGATCCATTTTCCAGGCTGCCTGACGAATCCCATTTTTTTATTTACAGCCAGCATTGGAAAATTAATGGATGAATTATTGGCTCTCATGCGTGTATAGCCCGATTCAATGCAAAGTTTGACGGCTTGTAATTTCAATGCATATGCGATTCCTTGGCCCCGCATATCCGCTACGGTCCCTGTAAAGGAATTATACATCTCCTCATTCTTCACCCGTTCATTCATGAGCGTGATGCCTACGAGACGATCATTTTGCGCTGCTAAAATCACGTTTTCTGAAGGAACTGATTTTAATAATGACGCAACTGTTTCCTTTTCTATTTCTGCCGAATTGCCATAGGAAGCTGGAACTTCTTTTGCTATAGATCGAAACAATTCGCATATTGTTTCAAACCTTTCTTCGCCTGGATAATAATCTATGGATTTAAAGGAAAAACCCTTTTCTTCATATGTTTTTAAAGTTTCCTCCACATCCGAAAGGTCTTGAGAAGTGAGATCCAAAACAGATTCAAAAGCGATTTCCTGCTCAGTAAACCCATGCCGTTCTGCCCATTTTTTCGATTCAGGATTGGTTTCATTCACAAGAGTAGATATACCTTTAGGTTTAATATCTTGTATGTACTGCCATAAAACGGATTCAAGAATCCGGCCAACCCCCTGTTTCTGGCATTGCATATCTACAACGATTCTTTGGAAAAGGAAACCAGCAGGAGCTATAGGTGAGCCACTAAACATAAAAGCAAAACCAGTCAATTTATTATCCCGTTCAAGCACAACTTGTTTTACAACCTTGGCCTGTTTTTGTGCAGTAAGCATTTGTTTGAAAAATTTTAAATCAATCGGTACGCTCTCATATTGGTTATTTAGCTGCAAAACCGTTGGTAAATCTTCTTCAAGATTCAATTCACGGATTACTATTTCCATCCCTCATCACCTACTTAAAAGTTTGTATAATTATAGTTTCAAAGTAATACAAAAAGACCATTATGGGATGATAAAATTAATAGGAAAGGCCTTGGGCGGGTTCTCTTAAGGGGTCATCAGTAGTTTTGCATATGAAAAAGGCCCGACTAATGAATGAGAGCTAGTCGGGCCTTCAGATTTTTTTCGGCAAGAGCTTTTCACTATCCCTTGTATGCTTCCTGTAATTTTACAAGATCAAATTTCTTCATTTCAAGAAATGCTTTCGATACGCGCGCAAGCTGCTCCGGTGTGCCCTTGCTCATCATCTCGTCCATCTCAGTTGGAACAATCTGCCAGGATAGGCCAAACTTATCCTTCAGCCAGCCGCATTGCTCGGCTTCAGGAACTGCAGAGAGCCTTTCCCAGTAGTAATCAATCTCTTCTTGTTTGTCGCAGTACACCATAAAGGAGAGTGCCTCGTTAAAACTAAATTTGTGCTCATGCGCACTATCCATTGCGGAAAACCACTGATTTTCTATGCTAAAATCAGAGAACATGATTGTTCCTTCTTTGTCTGGTGCCATGCCTTTAGGGTAGCGGGCGAGAAGTCCCTGCTTTGAGTTTTTAAATACTGATAAATAAAAATTAATAGCCTCTTCCGCCCTGCCGCATTTATCACCGACAAACAAAAGTGACGGAACGATTGCAGGCCGCTCTTCACCTTCTGGATTGGTTAGGATTAACTGCCAGGACAAACCAAACTTGTCCTGAATCCAGCCAAACTTCTCACTAAACGGATATTTATCAAGCGGCATTAAAGCTGTGCCGCCTTCGGACAATTTGTTCCAAACCTCATCTAGTTTATCGCCCGCGTTTTCTTCTCGCGATGGGTCAAAATTAACAATGAAAGACACCGACGGATTGAGCTTGAAATAAGGCCCTGCACTGATGGCCATGAACTTCTGCCCCCAAAGCTCAAAAGTGACTATATCGGAGTCGCCAGATGGTGTGTCATGGATTGTTGTCTCATTCGTAATTTTAGAGTCCGGGAATATAGAGGCGTAAAACTCGGCAGCTTCTTTTGCCTCCTTGTCATACCATAAATGCGGAACGATTTTTTGAATTGTTTTGGACATAGATATTCCTCCATCATTTTGTTCGATAAGAATGGGACCAACATTCCATTTTTTAACGAAACAAATTATCATTTCATTTTATTTTACCATTTTCATCCACAGAATTCATAGAGACGGTTCCTGTTGCCTAGACGAATCTTATTTAAGCCATGAGAACCTTCCCTGTGGCATTGAAATGCTCACCAAAAAGAGTGTACCAAAAATGGTACACTCAAACGTTTAGAAATATTTTAAATCTCCTATTCGGGGATTCCCACCTTATTTTTCCGTGTCAAATATATATTTTCCTACCCAAGCTGCGATTACACCGCCGACAATTGGGGCGATGATATATACCCACAATTGAGATACAGCATCACCGCCAGCAAATACCGCTGGTGCAAGGCTCCGTGCCGGGTTTACGGACGATCCAGTCAATGGAAGGCCAAATAGGTGAACTAATAACAACGTTAATCCAATGACAAGCCCCGCGAAAGATGCATTTCCTTTTTTACCAGTTACGATCATAATCACTAAAATAAAGACGAAGGTTAAAACAGCTTCCACTAAAAAGGCTCCTGATGATTCAAGATTGGCAAAGCTGGTTTGACCTAGATTATCTATAGACATGTTCGATAATTTTAAAAAGGTTTGTAGTAGTGCTGTTCCTAATATCGCACCAATGACTTGTGCCACAATAAACCATAAAAGTTCCTTGGCATTTATTCGCTTATTGACAAACATAGCAATGGAGACAGCAGGGTTTAAGTGGCATCCAGATATGGTGCCAATGCTGTACGCCATTACGAGTAAGGACAATCCGAAGGCGAGGCCAATACCAAAAATGCCGATTCCATCCACTCCGCCGCCTAAAACAGATGTTCCAGTTCCGAACAAAATCAGTACACATGTGCCAATCAATTCAGCAATCCCCTTTTTAACCATAAAATTTCCCTCCTCACAAGTGGTGAAAACGCAATTTTGCAAAGAATTGGGTCATTTTTCCAGGGTTAGACATGGCCTTACCGGATACTAAAGCCGTATGAAACGTTAAGCTGCCAGCTATTGTTTTTTCCTTAGAGCTCTAAGTTAATATGAATATATGTCAAATATGGGCCAAATAAGACTTTCTAATCAAGATTTAATCCTGATATTAATAACCAGGATAGCGATTCCACCATTCCTCTGTATTTTGATGCCCTGTAAGTAAATCATCAGCAACTTTGAAGATGATATTATTCAATTCAACTTTCTCTACCCAGTCTACTGGAATTTTACTTAGTCCTAAATATGCACCCAGAATATTCCCTGTGATGGCACCGGTACTATCACTGTCCCCATTATGGTTAACTGCAGCTACAATTGCTTTTTTAAAATCATTCTCGTATTTCAAAGCACAATATACTGAAATTGCCAAGGCTTCTTCCCCCACCCAGCCTTCTCCAAGTAGGGTAATAGCCTCAAAATCAGAAAGTTCACTTTTTACAAGATCCAGAGCTTTCTCTAGAATCCTTGTACATTCCTCATGGTGTTCTTTGTTTTTCAGTTCTTTGATTGTTAGTTTGACGGAAGTATGAATATCTGCTCCTTCAATAATTGAAGCGATTATACTGGCAAATGCGCCTGCTGATAAATAACCTGATGGATGTCCATGAGTTAATGCTGCACAATCAGCTGCCATATCGAATGCTCTTTCTTTCAGGCAAAACAGACCGATCGGCGAAACTCTCATGACACCTCCACACCCTTTACTATTATTAATGGGTTCTTCAATGGTCCCATGTTTTCTGCTGGAAAGAGCTGATAAACATGAATTACCAGGTGCTCTCCTTGCATGGAGCTCTTCAACACCAAGAAGCCAGCCATCATAAATCCATTCGTATTCATCAATTCTTGGGTAACCTTGTGTCAAAAGCCACCTTTGATAAGCAAAGAAAACAACAGATGGCGGATGACAGATTCCTTTTCGAATGCCTCTGGTTTCTGCTCTTAAGATTCCTTCCGCAGTGAAAAGTGTCATTTGCGTGTCATCAGTGATTTCGGCTTCCCCAGACGATAATATTTGCAATTCTTGAATCCCTTTAGGTCCATAACGATGCACAATTTGGTCATGTTTATTAAATTCAACTGGCCAGCCTAAAGCGTCACCAATGGCTCCGCCGATTAGACATCCTCTAAAAAATTCTTGCGTTCTTTTCATATAAATCCCTCACTTTCAACCATGCATTTAGTACCGAGTACAATTTTGGAGTCAAATTTCGTAAACTTGGGTAATATTCTTAACCTATTATAAACAAATAAGGTGCACCAAAAATAGCACACCCCTCCTATATAAAAAATATTAAATTTTGATAAATGTTGTAATAAAGGAATTCTGGAATAGCCTTCATAAAATCCAATATACATATGATAATGAACTACCTAAATGACTCGTTCAAAAATTACATCTACTAATTTGCGTGTTTAATATTTTATAGATAAGGAGTGTTCCCAATGAATAATTTTTCACCTGTAAATGGATGGCTGCATTTTACCAATCAACCGAAACAATCTCCCGATATAAAGAATAAAAGACGGTTCGATTTGAGTTATCAAAATGCTATTGAAGAGGATCTTGGCCATGGTTTCAAACGTTATACTTGGAGACCTGGTGTCCAGATAAATAGTCATGAATATCTAGACTTTCGATTAGTAGTTCGAGATTATGAAAACGTTATCACTGCGGGATACTTAACGAATCCAATGGAACATATCTTTTCTTTACAAAATGGCCCAAAAGAGCCGAATGTCATGGTTTTAATCCTCCACAATGCTTCAAACGCAGCTTCAGAAGTTTCCCTTTGGCTCGTGGTTAAGGGCTAGATAGTAACATTTTCAGGTTTAATTTAAACGGACTCCTTTAAATCATTTTTTTCTCTTCTCCATCCCATACAGTGTAAAAAGCAGGAAGGATTTTTTCCTTCCTGCTTTTTATATATTAGAGTAAGCTTTAACCTCTATAAACACTATCACATGTAGCAGGTTTTGGTTCATAAAAACAATGTTCTTTAAATTGTCCAGATTTTGGTTGATCGTACCAAGTTGGAGGACATGGAGCATGTGGATTAAAATACCATAATGCGAATTTCGCTGGGTGATCTCTCCAATAGTCCAGATTCTGTTGTGCTAATCTTTTTTCAGCAGTTCTGGCTCTTTGATAAAATACATTCCCTTTTTGAACAGCTTCAAAGGAAAAATTTCCTCCTTGTACTTGAAAAATAACTTGGTTAACTGTTCTTAACCCTTTAAAGTCTAAACAATTTGCTACAAGACGATTTACAATGACATTTCCAACATATAACATTCCCTGTTTTCCTTCACCTTCGGCCTCTGCTCTCATCATCCGTGCCATTAAGTCAACGTCCGAAGTTCGGTAATTTGCTCTTGGCATTTTATCACCCCAAAAATATTGTATGAAAAATAGCCTACAATGTTGTCATTGTTTAAAAAATAAGAAATGCATAAGGACTTGCGCATTTTTTTATGTAAAGATACACTTTCATTGTTTATGCAGAAATATCAATACAAATTTTGAAAGAGGGTTTGATTATGAGGCAGATTAGAAACATTTATTGTGTTGGCCGAAATTATGTGGCCCATGCAAAAGAATTAAACAATGAAGTTCCCACTTCCCCTTTTCTATTTTCAAAGCCAACTCATGCCTTTATAGAAGCCAATGGCCAGGAAATTTATCTGCCTGGAAATCGCGGATCTATCCATTATGAAACAGAACTTGTGATCTATATTGGAAGAAAACACGATAAAGGCATGAAGGCAGATGAAGTGATCGACAGAATGGGAATTGGCATCGATTTTACCCTACGAGATGTTCAATCTGAATTAAAGAAAAAAGGCTACCCATGGCTGCTTGCCAAAGGGTTTCCTAATTCTGCTGTTGTGAGTAAATTCATTGAATTTCCTGAAATTAATGAATTAAAGGACAAGGACTTTACGCTTATTAAAAATGGCGAAATGGTACAACAAGGAAATATTAAAAATATGATTTTTGATTTGCAGACAATCGTTGATTTCACCTCCGATCATTTTGGCTTGGGTGAAGGTGACATCATCTTTACGGGAACACCAGAAGGAGTCGGCCAAATTTTGGATGGTGATCAACTGTCATTAAAATGGGATAACCAAATTCTTGGGGAATGTGTGATTAAATTAATCCATGGGAACAGTTCTCTCGGCTTCAACTAATCTGATTTAAGCCATTGGAACCGTCCCTGTGGCACCGAAATTTTTCTATCCATCCCCCTACTTTCATGGTAGAATCATAACGTTGTGAAATTTTCTGGCGGTGATTTTCCATGAAAGGTTCTGTTGTTGTAAAACAAAAATATAAGTTATCTGTATCGTTTCGTATTTTAAAAAAAGACCTGGTCTTTACCATTTCCATCATCCTTGCAGCTGCTAGTTGTTTTACTCAGACTCCAAAAATGGAGTATATTAATTTTCATGTTTTGGTCTGTCTTTTCAACTTAATGCTGGTTATTAAGGCGTTGGAAGAGCTTAAGATATTAGATAAATTGGCGATTAGCCTTTTAAATAAATGCAAGAACAGTAAATCTATTTCAGCGATCCTGATTTTGCTGTGTTTTTTTAGTTCAATGATTGTCACAAATGATGTTGCGTTACTGACTTTTGTGCCCTTGACTCTTGTCATCAGCAAAAAGACTAAAATGCCTATGATGGAGACGGTTATCCTCCAAACAGTCGCTGCCAATATCGGCAGCAGCCTGACACCAATGGGAAACCCGCAAAATTTGTTTATCTATTCCTATTTTGGTCTTAAGCCGATACCCTTTTTTTCAACCGTCCTATTCATGGCTATTCTTGGCGTCAGTTCTCTCTATTTTTTTATTCATAGGCTTCAGGGGAATGAGCTAAAAGTAGATCTTACTCCAGTTTCGATAGCTGATTGGAAAAAAGCATTGGTTTGGGGATTGGTACTCGGCGTCATTATTGCCTCTATTTTTGGAATCATCCCTTATCAAATCGCATTCATAATCACATTGTTGATTTCATTTTTATTAAACGCAAAAGTTTTACTTAAAATTGATTATTTGCTGCTAGTAACCTTTATTTGTTTTTTTATTTTTATAGGAAATATCTCTCATTCAGAAGCCGTACAAACATTTGCTGGTGCAAGCTTAAAGAACCCTGCTTCTGTTTATTTCAGTTCGATATTTTTCAGCCAAATGATCAGTAATGTACCTGCCTCCATCCTGCTAGCAAACTTCACAATGGATTGGAAACCTTTGTTACTTGGAGTCAATATTGGCGGGCTTGGAACGATCATTGCTTCTCTCGCTAGTGTCATTTCTTACAAACTGTTTATACAGTCCCATCCAAGCGAGGCCAAGCAATATTTAATCAAATTTAGTATTTATAACTTTTCCTTTTTGGCTATTTTCGCACTTATTCAGTATGTAATCTTGAAATTACTAAACATTATTTAACAAACGGTATCCCCGTAAAATGAAGGGCCGCTATTCCTGATTTAGGATAGCGGCCCTTCATCATTATTGAATATCAGATAAAAAAAATTTACTTTTTTTAGCAATTGGAATATGATATAAATGTGATATCACTTTCATATCACTTTATTTTGGGAGGGAAGCTTATGAGAGAAAAATCCGTTTTTAAAATGAATGGTTTTGCCGCACTAATCCTTGCACTATTGTGTATTATTTTCGGAGTTTATTTACTGGTAACGGGAACAGATATTCCTGGAAAAGTTGGTGGAGTATTTGTCGTTCTTTTAGGTCTCATTATTGCGACAAGTTTAACCGTTGTTCAGCCAAACGAAGCCAAGGTATTAACTTTCTTTGGAACCTATCTGGGTGTCATTAGAGACCAAGGGTTATGGGCAACCATTCCATTCACCTTCAAACGAAGTGTTTCTTTACGTGTTACCAATTTTAACAGTGAGAAGCTTAAGGTCAATGATTTAGAAGGAAATCCAATTGAAATTGCTGCTGTTGTGGTCTATAAAGTGAGAGATGCCGCAAAAGCCCTGTTTGATGTGGAAAACTATAAAAATTTCATTCAAATCCAAAGCGAAACCGGTATTCGTCATATTGCCAGCACCTATGCCTATGATTCGTTCGGAAGTACAGAGAACACGCTGACCCTTCGCCAAAATAGTGATGAAGTCGCAGATGTACTCGTATCGGATTTACAAAAAAGACTAGAGGTTGCGGGTGTCGATGTGATTGAGGCACGGATCATGCATCTTGCGTATTCTTCGGAAATTGCCTCTGCCATGCTTCAACGGCAGCAAGCTCAAGCTGTTTTATCAGCACGAAAAGTCATTGTTGACGGTGCCGTCGGTCTTGTCAAGGCTGCTATTGACCAGCTCGCGGAACAGGAAATTGTAGAGTTGGATGAGGAGAAAAAAGCACAGATGGTGAATAACCTAATGGTCGCCATCGTTTCTGAGAAAGGAACGCAGCCCATAATCAATACAGGAAGCATTTATTAAGGTTGTGTAATAAATGAGCAAAAGAAAATCATTTCCGCTTCGAATCGATCCTAAATTATATGAGGTTCTGGAGAAATGGGCGGAAGATGAAATCAGAAGTGTTAACGCCCAAATCGAAGTCATCTTAAAAGAGGCAGCCAAAAAGGCAGGAAGATTAAAAAAAGAATAACCCTAAGCCAAGGGGACGGTTATTGTGGTCTTAAATAAAAAAATTTAAGCCATGAGAACCGTCCCTTTGGATTTACATAATATGTAATAATCGAGTATTTTTCCTAATTGGAGGGATTCATTTATTAAAAAAATTATTATGAACGAAGCGATTCAATCAAAAGTAGTGAGACTCGTATCAGAAAGCGGTCAACAAGTGTTACCTACCGTTAAAGCGCTTAACATGGCGTTTGAAATGGGATTAGACCTTATCCAAATCAGTGAGGCTGATCCTCCGGTTTGTAAGATTTTAGATGCTGGAAAATACAAATTTGATTTACAGAAAAAAGAAAAGCAAATCAAACAGAATCAGCAAACAATCGAAACAAAAGAAATCCGTATGTCAATAGCGATTGGCGAAAATGACTTTCAAACAAAGGTAAGAAGCGCCATCTCCTTCTTAACAAAAGGTTATCATGTAAAGGTAAGCGTCCGTTTTCGCGGAAGGGAAATCACGCATACAGAAATTGGCGAAGAACTTCTCGCTAATTTTTGCCAAGAGGTCAACCACTTAGTGAATTCAAAAACAAACGCTACATTACAAGGCCGAATATTATCGATTTTGTTAAAACCATAAAACACATGCACAAATTCATAAATCAACAAAAAAATGCGAGAGTCATTTGACCCTTCGCATTTTTGTTTTTTCTTTAGCAATTTCTAGTTTTTATCACTTTAATATTATTACTTAAATATGCCCAATTCTGAGGTGCAGGCAGACTGATTTGCCAATAAGTTGTGCCGGCTAAATGGTAAATATCAATAAGGTTATACTTTTCAATATAGCTTCGAATGTCTTCAAACCAAACGACATGCTCATTCGTGCCGCTCCAATAACGATACCATGGTGATTTAGCCGAATCATCAAATTGAATATGTGCTCCATTTAAGATCGCCTGATTTTGAGCAGCCAGCACTGATAATCCCTTCGTTTCCTTTGTAGTGACCACTTTATCATACCCATATAACGCCATAGCGATTAGCATTTTACCTGGAGTTATTTTGGTTAGCGCGTAGTTAATCACTTGTTCTACCCATCCAACTGGTGAAATCGGATCGGGCGGGCCGCCCGGATAGCCATAATCGAGCGTCATAACCGCCATAAGGTCAACTGCATTTCCAATGGCCGCATAATCATATGCTCCGACAATCCGATTGGTCGGTAAATCCGCTGCTTTGGCGTGAACGTTTACTTGTAAAATTAGTCCGCCCAATTGTTTCTTTAATTCTATTAAGAACAAATTAAAATCGTTGCGATTTGCCGGAGGGATAAATTCAAGGTCAAGGCTTACACCGCCAAACCCTCTAGTTGTTGTTAGATTGACGATGCTTGCCACTAAGTTCTGTCGATAAGTTGAATTTCCCAGTACGATTCCTGCCAGCTCCGCACTAAACCCCTTGGACGTAAAGTTTCGAATCATCAATAATGGAGTAATGTTTACTTGATTGCATTTAGAAATAATGGCAGAATCGTCGGTTTCCAAAAAAGCAAAACCCTTATCAGTAAAAGAATAATTCACAATCGCTAAATAGGTTAACTGACTGGATAATGAATCTAATATCGAAAGGGTTGTCGTCTCTGCTGAAGGTACCAAAAACCCTAGAGTAGTAATTTCCAAATATATGGATGATGGTATGTTTATAATCTGGCCTACCCGTAGGTGATTGAGATCTATTCCCGGATTAGCAGCGCTCATCAATGAAAGATCAGAGTTAAATGCTTTGGCTAATTTCCAAGGGTAATCGCCCGTCTTTATTCGATAAGCACGGATTGGCAACGTACTGTCTGGAATATAAAGAGCAAGACCAGGAACAAGAGCTGTCGATGCTAACCCGTTTACACTAACAATTGAATGAATTGATACATTATACTGCTTGGAAATAGACCACAGATTTTCTCCTGTACCAACAACATGGACAGACATCTAGTCACCCCTCCCCTATATTAAAGAATTTATGCCATTTAATCGTTATTCAGAATTTATTCTAATATTTCCAAGACGCATAGTTTCTTCATGAAGACAAAAATTGATATAAAAAAGTGACGAAATTGCAAAAAACGGCTTCAAAAATCATTTTTGAAGCCAAAAATGAGCGTTTTGGTTCAAAAAGGGCCTCAAAAATGATTTTTAACGATTCGAATTACTTGGACAAACCCGATATCGTAGAAATGCCGGAAATGTTGAATTGCCTCACATTAGACGGCCTAAATCAATGTGGTAAGGGTGACTTAAGACTATGAATTTAAAATCTGGTAACATCAAAGAATTTGAAAAATTTTCGCAGTTCAAAAGTTTGAAGGAGTTTAATCACCAAATGGAAATGTGGCTGCTCGATCATAAGAAAGACTTTTCAAAGGGTGAATTAATAGGATTAAAAAGATTAATACGGTTCTCTGCCAAAATTCCAGGTGTGTGTAATGCAAAAATCGGAACCATTTTAAGGTCGATTAATCAAGAATACAAAGAAAACATCCTTTCTCGTTCGACTTTTAAACGGATGATTCTTAAAGGTAAACAAATCGGGATTTTTACTATTTATGAAACTGAACGGAAAAACGGTTCGCAATCAAGCAACCTCTATGTATTCAATCGTTATCCTGCTTGTGAACCACCTAAACAAGAAACGATGAACCGCCATAAAGAAACTATTAATCTTTTAAAAACTGAAAAAGATCAAAAGATAAATAAACGTATAGAAGGACCGTCTGAATTGGACCACACCTATGTGAGTAACCGTGTTCCACAGCCTTTTGTGCAATTGGTTAAATGCTTCTTTCCAGAGGCAAAGGTAATCGAAGAATATTGGAGGATGGTCCATTTGATTGCTAAAAGCTATGAGCTAGACCATACAACCGATCTAATTGTTGATCTCGCCATCCAATCCTTCAAGCAATTAATCCGAAAACTAAAATTTACAAATGTCGTTAGGAAGCCGATTGCCTACTTCTATGGAATCTTAAACGAGAAGGTCTTTCAGTATTATCATAATAGGCTGAATGAAATGCGCAAAACAGGACTCATCGGAGGAAGACCACTTCGTTTTACTTTAAATGGCGAATTCCTAGAGTATGATTGGTTGAATCAATGACTTTTTGTTAAAAATAAGGCCATGGGGAAGGTTCTAATGTTCCTAAACGAATATCATTTGAACCATGAGAACCGTCCCTCTGGACCCCTGGATCGAAAGGTAGGTTATTCCGATGATGCAAATTGAATTGTATGGTACGGTCTTTTATGATCCTTCAACAAATGAATGGAATGGATCAGGTACTGGTTGGTGGATTGAAAAATCGGAGAAAAATATTGCAAAGATCACGTTTGAGGAAGCGATTACGTTTGATCCGCGAACACCGTCAAAAACGAATAATTACAGTTTGTCCATAAGTAATATCAATGATAATGGAAAGGTAGATTCGTATTGCGTCGATGAGGATGGGTTTATTCTTCGCTGGGAGGATTACTCGAATGACACCTGCATCGCTTCTTTTCAAGTCATAGGAACAAAAGTCAGTTTCGTCCCCAATGACAGGGCTCTTGGAACGGATGAAAGCGTAGCGGATATCTACGCTGCTGAGCTTCTTTTTAGTTATGAAGCGAAATATGGTGTTATTTCACTGATGGGTTCAGGGTCCATTTCCTCTAAGGAGATTGCAGAAAAGAAGTTACATATCTTAAACAGCCATGCTGAAAAATTGCAGACCGCCATTGAAAAGGACCAAGACCCCTTCAATATGAGACTGCTTCAGGGTAAATTGGAAAGAACAAAGATTAAAATAGAACGGCAACATCGAATCGTTGAGAAAAGTGCAAAATATTGGGATTCGGCACTAAAATTCGGAGAATTGTGGGGACATTATTCTGCTAATGAACAAGAAAAAGCTCTTGGGGGCTGTTATATTCCTCTTTGTACTGGGGGCGGCCCTGGTATCATGCGTGCAGCCGCACAAGGGGCACGAAGCCAGCATGCCCATGTGATTGGGATTGACTGTCAGTTCGGTGTTGACAATTTTTTCAATTTAAAGGATACCTATTCTGTCCATTCCAATCAGCGTCTAAGGATGAATAATTTTTCGATTAGAGAAGGAGTTCTAATCAATTACTCTCATGTCATTCTGTTTTGGCCTGGAGGTTTTGGGACTGCCTGGGAAGTATATGAAACTCTATCAAAAATTCAAACAAATCACCTTCGAAGACATCGAACCAAGGCTATTTTTGTCCATCCCGAGTATTGGGAGCCGTTCTTTAAATGTATCGACCATATGCGTGAGTATGGTGCGATTAATACCTATGGAGATCGGATTAAGATACCCGGTGTAGATGACCAGCTGCCCGATGAAGCCTATTTGGCCGAAGTGGCATCCGGCCCAGAGGAAGCTTTTGAAAAAACAAGAGATTATATCGAGCAACTATACCGAAAAAATCAATTAACATTAAAAGCTTGAATATCGAAGATTTCTCGAGGGAATCAGAAAACTTCTATTCTGATTCCCTCGAGGTCCCTTTTATATTGCTCATTTGGCAGACACATACCCAAAATCAAAGTCAAAACAAACCTGATAAAGCTCTTCAATTTCTTCTTTAGCAGGTACCCGTGGATTGTTCCCAGGGCTCCCGCTGGCAATAGCATCGGCTGCCATTTTACTAATGAATCTATCAAATTTCTGTTTATCGATTCCCCACTCTTTCAGGTTAGGAATGTTCAATACCTTGCAAAGTTGCTTAACAGCTGTCACTGCCACCTCAGCTGCAGCTCCATTTGACAGGCTTTTTTCAGGTTCAAAAATCCTGCCCAAATCTGCTAATCTTTCAATACATGATTCCTTGGAAAATTCTAATACAGCAGGCAGGAGCATGGCATTTGAAAAGCCATGGGGAACATGAAATAGTGCACCAATCGGTCTGGACATACCATGGACTAAAGACACCGAAGCATTAGAAAAAGCTATTCCCGCTTGAAGCGCACCTAGTGACATGGCTTCCCTTGCATCAATATTTTCTCCATCCTCATAGGCAGTTACGAGATTATTGACGATTAATTTCATGGCGGATAAAGCCAATACATCCGTCATTGGATGGGACTTCCTTGAAATATATGCCTCGATAGCATGACTAAGAGCATCTACACCCGTTGCCGCCGTTACATGCTGCGGCGACGGAACTGTTAAAATCGGATCTACAATGGCAACCGACGGCATAAACGCCGGCTGTTTTATCATCATTTTGACATCGTTAGAAGTGTTCGTGATAACAGTTACATCTGTCGCCTCCGAACCCGTCCCTGCCGTCGTAGGTATGGCAATATGGGGAACGGGTGCTACATCCGCTGCCATTGCACCGTTCATATAGTCACCAATATACCCATTATTAGTGGCCAGAACTGCAACGGCTTTTGCTGTATCAATACAGCTTCCGCCTCCAAGGGAAATGACCAAATCACAATTTTCCACTCGAAAAAGCTCCAATGACTCTCCTACAAATTTGTCCGTTGGTTCCGATTTAACACCCAGAAAGACTACACTCTCAACATCATTCTCAGAAAGCATTTCCTGGCAAGCATGTACAAATCCAAGTTGATGGATGATCGCATCGCTAACGATAAGAGCCTTTTTCCCTATTTGGGATGCCTGTTTGCCAATCTCTTTAAACGCGTTTCTACCATAAATAATCACATGTGGCGCTCTAAAAAATTTAAAAGTGTCCAATCAAAGTCCCCTCCCAAAGTCAGCCTATTCTATGCAGGCCCGTTTTATGTATGGTACATAATAGAATCATAGAGAAAGAAAATGGCCTGTTTAATACCATATTAATGACCAAAATTACTCGAATCGTTTTTTGTGGCCTTTTCAGGTTAGGCTGTTATTGTCTTTCCTTTTCAAAACATAACTGACTGAATAGTGACCAATAAACACCCCAGTTCCTCCTTAAGAGCAAATTAATTATCACTTTATCCCCATTATATACCAATATGGAAATGTGTTATGATAGTTTTATTAGTAAGATGACGTTAATATTCTAATTAAGGAGTGTTATGTATGGTCATTAATAATAAGGTGCAATTTTTTACTGATATCCTAGAATCTGGGGGTATGTCCATTTATATTTGGGGTGAGGATGACACTCTGATTCCTGACACAATTGAGGTTGGCTGGTCATCGATTGATGACGCATCACAAAAAATCACCTCAGTGATAGGCCATATTTTCTTAGAAGAAGGCGAAACCAAGGAGCAAGTCCTGACAGAGCTCGAAGAAGCATACGATATTGCTTTCTGTTCATTCAACAACATTTAAGGAACTATTTGTCTAATAACTAGCAATCTTTTGGTAGTTAAGGACTAGATATAAAAATCTTTATCCAATTATTAAACCTCGTTGAAAAAAGTTACACTTTCCCAACGAGGTCTCATTTTTGCTCATTACATATTATATAATTACATTGCTATTTCAAAAACTTCCAACTCTTCTTTATGGAGTTTATCTCTTTTCGATTTTCCCATCTTTATCGCGGGCAAACCTTCCAGCACCAAGCTCATTGACAGGATCAAGTCGGCCCCATGGCCAGCCGCCGAACTGTGTTCTTCGAAACTCGCTAAATGCATCACGAATCTCCTGTTCGGTTGTCATGACGAAAGGACCATATTGCACGACCGGTTCTTGGATTGGTTCACCTTCGAGAACCAGGATATATCCCTCAATCGCTCCATTTGTAATCTCGATTTCCTGGTCACCTGCCAGTTTAACACGGTGAGAAAATGGAATAACATTACCGTCTATATTAATTTCATAACCTTGATAAAAATATAAATTTCTGTTTAATGTTTCCGATACAGATGGCAATGTGAAAGTGGCGTTAGGCTCCATATGAATGAGATAAATGCCCACATGGTGGTTAGAGTCTTTAGCCCAAGATGCATCGGTTGGCTCTAAACTACTCTTCCCCTGCAATCTCCCTGCTATCAGTTTCACCGTTGATTTCTTCCCCATTGAATTAACTGACTGGATTTCAGGTATATCCTCTGCCCACAGCATTTTATAATCTGGATCAGCCGACTTATTTTTAGCTGCGAGGTTCAGCCATATCTGAAATAGCTCTAGCGGGTTGCCTTTATCTTGATGAACTAGCGGGAACATTTCCGTATGCTGGCAGCCCTTTCCGGTTGTCAGCCATTGCACATCGCCATCTCCATAACGCCCCGATGCTCCCATGGAATCAAAATGATCGACAAAACCTTCTAAAACTACTGTTACTGTTTCAAATCCGCAATGAGGATGTGCAGGGAACCCTGGAACCGTTTTTCCATGATACATCCGAAAGCCATCACGTAACGTAAAATCTTCACCTAGGTTCCTTCCTTCTAATGAAGTGCTTGGTCCTTGCATGTCGTTTCCTGGCGGATAAGCATCTTTATGATACATCGTTGCGAGGAACGGATCCTCCGTTTGCCATGGAAAACCCAGCTTTTGTATTTTTAAAACATTTTTGTCTGACATACTCTTCCTCCATTTTATATCGTAAAAGTATTACTCCATAAAATGCTGCTTCATGGAGTTCAATTCAGAAGAAAGCTCCATAAACCATTCCTTATCCCCTGTTGCTAATGCCAAGTCGATGAGGAATTGAATTTGAGTCTTATTGGTCACATTGGAAACAGGTAGTGCTTTAAGCTGTTTATTTAAAAAAGGAATTGTTTTTCCTATCTTTTTATTATTATCACTTGTTACCACAGTAACCTTTACTGCCCCGTCCGGAATATCCGGTAACAGTGAATCAATATATCCAATGATTAATTCACCATCCAGTGATTCACCCTTAATCCAATCACCTGGTTTTAAAAACATACCTATTCACCTTCATTTATCTGTAATTTTTTTTATTACATTTGCCATAAAAAAGGATGCAGCCATACTATTCGGTCATAGCCGCTTTCTAACAAGATCAACAACCTCTTTAATTGTATAATTCATTAAATATTCGCCCATATGTTCTTCAGCACCTAAGAAAATGCTGCAGAGGACTCTTTGCATGTTCGCGCCGACAATGCATTGTTCATTTGAATCAGGACATTTAGGCTGCAGAGCACCTTCTGAGGTAATTTTATATATATCCCAAAGATTTACTTCACTTTGATCTAGCGCAAAAATAAAGCCGCCGCCAGTTCCCTCTTTCGATTTAATGAATCCATGTTTTTTTAACAAACTTAACACTTTTCGTATACGAACCGGATGCACTCCGGCACTTTCGGAAATAGCATCACTTGTTGACATTCGGTCCGGCTGAAGCGCAAGATAAGTTAAACTATGAATGGCCAGGGTATAATCACTATTCATGGCTTCCTCCTTAAAATCACTTACATGTATTGTCTGCATCTTATTGAAATATTAGTCAACGACTGTAATACTAAACATTACAGATTAATTAGTCAAGCATTTAGCTCGGTTATACATTCCATTGCTTTTTGACTTGTTCTTCTGCAATGCGTTTAATATTTTTCCAAGTCGTATCTTTTTCCACAATAACGTTGGTTTGATAATTTCGATCTTTATAATGAACTGTAACGAATACTTCAATCATTTCTTACTTCCTCCTTTTAAAAACCAGATTAATTAGCGAGTCTTTGTAATTCCGTATTCAAAAATGTACGAAGCTTACGGGGCAGAAAGCTGCGAATTTCGTCCTCGTTATACCCTACTTGTAATCGTTTTTCATCTAGGATAATAGGCCGGCGCAACATTTTCGGGTTCTCAATGATTAATTGATAAAATTCATTGAGCGGCAGAGATTCCAGATTTACATTTAATTCCTGAAAAGCCTTTGAGTTAGTCGAAACAATTTCACTAGTCCCCTCTTCCGTTAAGCGGAGAATTGATTTTATCTCATCGACTGTGAGCGAATCAGATAAAATGTTTCGTTCGATATATTCAATTTGATGCTCTTCAAGCCAAGCTTTTGCTTTTCGGCATGACCCACAACTTGGTGTTGTATACAGAGTTACCATATTTTAACCACTCCTTAAAAATAATTTGGCAAACACGCGAGACAAAGTCTATTTTCATATATATACCCGAAAATTTAGTGATTAAACCTGATGTTCAATGCAATATTTTATTAATTGTAATAAAAAACCTTACAGTTTCTATACTGTAAATTTAAACGTTACAGTTGAAAAAGTCAACTGTAAATTTTTGTTTTACAGTAAAATTTTGCAGCGAAGCATAAAAAGCAGGTAACTGAGCTCATACGTGCCCAATACCTGCTCTTCTTGAAGCTCACTTTAAGAATCGAAATGTAAAGATTCCGCCCTATTTAATAAAAAGTCTGACGGATCTTTTCCATACAAATACAATCGATGCATCGGTCTTGTCATTGACACATATAGCAATTTGATGTCTAGGTCTACTTGTGAGTATGGTTCTTCCAGGCATACGATTAAAACGGAATCAAACTCCAACCCTTTAGATAAATAAGAAGGTAAAATAACAATATGTCCCTTCTTCATTTCTTCTCTTTCTTCTAATAACTGAATCGGAAGCTGACTATTTTCAAAGAGCTGATGGATTCTTTGACACTCTCTATCAGTACGTCCAATAATCGCAATGGAGTGAAGCTCTTCCTCTTTAAGTGAGGCTATATCTTGTTCGACCTGCAGCCTTATCTGTTCTTGATTCGTGAGGTCCATCTTTTTAAACAGTGGTTTTTGGCCATGACGAATGACGGGTTCGACCTTCGGCAAGTCTTGGTCGATAAGTTTCAAGATATCATTTGCCAAATTCATAATTTCAACGGTTGTTCGGTAGCTTTTTTGTAAGGCTTGATAATTCGCATTCGGGAAGATATCTTTCAAAACTGGTGTCCAGCTATTCATTCCGCGATAGGAATGGATTCCTTGAGCCAAATCCCCGACAATGGTGAACAGGTCTGTATCAAAGCCTTCTTTTAATGCGGCAAATTGAAAATAGCTGTAATCCTGCGCTTCATCAATGAAAATACTGCGCATCTTATATTTTTCATCGATCCCTTCCAATTTTGCCTTCATATAAAAGATCGGGGCTAAATCTTCAAGTTCGTAGGCGTCTCGCACAAAAATCGTCTGACAATATTTACTTAGCAGCTTGCATTCTTGTTCTGTAAGCGTAGTGGAATGCTTGTTGAGCATTTCGGGAGAAGACATTAGTTCCTTATACAAAGTAAAGATATCTTTCATGACAAACGCTTCCATATATTTTTTGACAGCTACCTTTGACTCCTGCTCTACCCTCTTTATCCTTTGTTCTTTCTTATCCATTAGGTTAACCACTTTTTGTTGTCTTATTTCCGGATCTAGTCTCCTGCTATAAACAAACTTCTCAAGTGCTTCTTCATATTTCTTGTTAAGGTTTGATAACATGATGGATTTTTTCTTTTTTAAATCACTTTCTAAAAATGTTTTTATTTTCCCAATCCGTTTATAGATTGGTAAATAAGTATATTCTTTTAAAAATAGTGTTTTGAGCTTTTGAGCCTTCATCAGAACGGATTTTTCAACGATGAAATCCTTGCTTGGAGCAAGATTTAATTCCAATTCATTCACATAATTTTTGATTAATTCCTTAAATTCGAGCGAACCTTTGAAGCTTGAAACCCATTTGATGGACTTATTTTTCCCGGTATCTTCGAGTAGCTTCATCAGCTTAGAATTAGGAGAAAATAGTTTTATTTTCTGGCCAAGGCAGCTTCTCATAAAATCAATAAAGGTGGTTTGATTAATCTTGTTGACTCCGAGTTCCGGCAGGACAGCAGATATATAATTAATAAATAGTCGGTTTGGTGCGAGTATCATTAATTTTTCTGGAGGAAATTGATAACCTAAGGAATAGAGAAAGTAGGATATTCTATGGAGTGCGATTGTTGTTTTCCCGCTTCCGGCGGCCCCCTGCACGATAATCGGGTGTTTCAATGAAGCCCGGATTACTTCATTTTGCTCATTTTGAATGGTCGCCACGATTTCGGTTAATCGATTGTCTGCTTTGCCTGACAAGGATTTCTGCAAAAGTTCATCATGTGTCGTTAAATCGATGTCCCTGATTTCTTTTAATAAACCATTGACAATTTCATACTGCCTCTTTAATGCTAAATAACCAGTTTGCGTCTCCCCATAAGCTTCATAAGACACTTCACCCAGCCGTCCGTCATAGTAGACATTGGCAATCGGCGATCTCCAATCGACGATAATGGGCTGCTGTGTCACTCGGTCGAACAAGGACACCTTACCTATGTACAACGATTCTTCCTTTTTCGTACTATCGCTTGTAAAATCAATCCTTGAAAAATAGGGTTTGCCAATTATGCTTTCTAACCTTTTGAGTTCACTTTCCGCTAATTCAAGGAAACTTGCATTCGCGAGGAGATCGGTATAGCTCGTACTGCTATCCTTAGAATTCAGCTCGGCAAAAGATTGTTTCATATTTTCAACGAAAAATTCCTTATTCCCCTTCGAAATGTCTAAAACAGTTCGGATATACTCCTTAGTAAACTCTAAACGTTCTACTTCTGCTTGATAGTCTTTATGGTCACGGACAGACACATGATCCTGGGCGCTCATCCTATTCACTCCTCACCTCTCAACTCAATTTTACAAGCATGGGATATTAAGATTAAACAAAACTTTTATACTAGTCAAGTTTTAGACAGGGGGACAGTACTTGGGCTTGTGGCCAAGCCTCTCTTGTTGAACCACGAGAACCGTCCCTATAGGATTAGCGTATGTTATTAATGTAAGATAATTAATTAAAATGAAGGAGGAAACATATATGGGAAATAGAATGGGCCATGATTTTGATGGTCACTGTGTGTGTGAGGTCGTTCGGACCATAAATGACATACAAAACAATGCTGTTAGTCCAACGGAATGTACAGGGTGTTCTAGTTGCTTTAATGAGCCGCTTGGTTCATTAGTATCACCAACAGAAACTGAACCGTTCGATACTCGTGTTTTTGTTTTATCAAATGCTGATGGTTCTCCGTTTCATGCATTTTTTAGTGGTGAAAACGAAGCATGTGTATCCATCTTCTTCCGTGTAGAAGAAGTCTTTGATAACTGCTGTGCTACCCTTCGAGTCTTAGTACCTGGTAATGGCGACAAAGGCAGATTTTGTCCAGTCTATCTTGTGTCCAGCAAAGGCAGATGCTGTATCGATCTTAGAAAAGTCTGCGAAGTAGATCAATTCATGGCAAGCAACGACTGTGTTACAGTGGATTTAAAATGCTTCTGCGGTGTCCAATGTATTGCCGATGTTTTTTTAGATATTTGCGGCTAACATTATTATATTTGAAATTTGCCTCAGCATTAAACCTTCATTTTTATACCCCATTTTTAAAAGGTGCGCCATTTTTGGCACACCTTTACACCACACATATATCAGCAGTATCCTCTTTTACATATTTTTCATTTAGTTAAAAACTCCTAGCTAAAACGAGTAAATGGTCGCGGTTTGATTTGGACAAGGCCTGAATATACTCTAAGTGATTCTAAAATTTTCCAAAATGGAACTTTTACCACTATTAGGTTTTAGAACAGGAGGTCATAAATGATTGTATTTGAACGGGTAAATAAGTTTTATGGAGATTTTCACGTCTTAAAAGATATAAATCTTACCATCCATCAAGGTGAAGTAGTTGTCGTAATTGGTCCATCCGGTTCCGGAAAAAGTACGTTGCTGCGCTGTATCAATCATTTGGAAACCATCTCGGAAGGGAAGCTCACCGTAAATGGGATATCTGTAGGAGATAAAAAAACAGATATCAATCAGCTGAGGCGTAATATCGGCATGGTTTTTCAGCATTTTTATTTATATCCCCACAAAACGGTGCTTGAAAATATTACTCTAGCTCCCAAAAAAGTATTGGGTCAATCCGAAAAAGAAGCGAAGGAAACAGCCAAACATTATCTAGATAAGGTTGGGATATTAGGTAAGGCGGAAGCCTACCCATCCCAGCTTTCCGGCGGCCAGCAGCAGCGTGTAGCCATAGCCCGCGGCCTCGCCATGAAACCGCAAATCATGCTTTTCGACGAACCTACCTCGGCACTGGACCCCGAAATGATTGGTGAAGTCCTGGATGTAATGAAAACACTCGCCAAGGAAGGCATGACGATGGTCGTGGTCACTCACGAAATGGGCTTTGCCCGGGAAGTTGCTGATCGAATCGTCTTTATGGATGAAGGGAGAATTTTAGAAGAAGCAGTTCCGGCTGAATTTTATGAGAATCCCCGTGAAGAACGGGCTCGCCTATTTCTCAGCCGTATTTTAAATCATTAATGGGAGGGAAATGAATTGTTCAAAACTAAACATTTCGTAAAATTGGTGTTGGTAACCATTGTGGCTGCCTTATTTCTTGCTGGCTGCGGAAAGGACAAGACCACTTCTGGTTCCAGCAAGGATGTACTTGCCAAGATCAAAGAAGATAAAAAAATCGTGTTTGGCGTTAAATATGACACTCGTTTGTTTGGACTGAAAAATCCAAAGACTGGTGAGGTCGAAGGATTCGATATCGATCTTTCCAAAGCACTGGCAGAGGAAATGTTTGGTAAGGATGTTAAGCCGGAGTACGTTGAAGTGACTTCGAAAACGAGGGTAGGCCTCCTGAATAACGGCAAGGTGGATGCAGTTGTCGCCACGATGACCATTACGGAAGAACGTAAAAAAGAAGTGGATTTCACTGACGTCTATTTTGATGCCGGTCAATCCCTGCTTGTAAAAAAAGGCAGCAAGATTCAAGGCTTGCAAGACTTGAAAAAAGGCACGAAGGTGCTGGCGGTGAAAGGCTCAACTTCTGCAATCAATATTCGTGAGAAGGCTCCTGAAACCACTGTCCTCGAATACGAAAACTATGCTGAAGCTTTTACAGCTTTAAAGGCTGGTAAGGGTGATGCCCTGACTACAGATGATTCCATCCTTTATGGTATGGCCGAAGAAGATCCGTCCTTTGAACTGGTTGGAGGAACTTTCACCGAAGAGCCATACGGGATTGCGGTTAAAAAAGGCAATCAAGAGCTTGTCGATGCGTTGAATAAAGCATTAAAAAGCCTGAAGGACTCTGGAAAATACGATGAAATTAAAAATAAATGGATAAAAAATTAAGAGTCTTTTGCTAAAGTGTGTTCTATTTTATGATTCGCTGATAAACCCTCAAAATCCGCTGATAAAGTGGTTTGATTCGCTGATAAACCCTAAGAATTCGCTGATAAACTTTCAAAATTCGCTGATAAATTAATTTGACGCATCAATAAAGTGTAATTTTAAAGAAGTAATTGCTAATTTTAGGAGATTATTTGCTGTAAAAAACTAATTTCTTTACGAAAATAGCCAAAAAACAATGATTTATACCCGGTTTCTCGTTGGGATGGGGAGTCGTCTGCTTGCAACGGAACTTCCCTTCCTGATTTATGAGGAGGAGATCGATTGCTGGATTTCACGATATTAACGAATCATCTGGATTCCTTTTTGGAAGGCTTAAAAATAACCCTTATTTCTAGTTTAATAGCTTTACTATTCAGCTTTATATTGGGAACCCTTCTGGCGATCATGCGAATTGCCCCCATTAAACCCCTTAACTGGCTGGGGACGGCCTATATTGAATTTATTCGTAATATACCTGTACTGGTTATCGTGTTTTTCACCTATTTAGCCGGAAACTTTGGAGGAATGATTGCAGGAACCATCGGATTAACCGTCTACACGGCCGCTTTCATTGCTGAAGCCATCCGGGCCGGAATTCTGTCAGTACCTAAGGGACAAATGGAAGCCGCCCGATCGACAGGCTTGAGTTATGGTCAGGCCATGAGATGGATTATACTCCCCCAGGCTATAAAAATCGTTATCCCTCCCCTTGGCAACCAATTTATTAATTTAGTAAAAAATTCATCCTTGTTAGCTGTTGTCGCAGGCGGCGATTTAATGTATCAAGGGGATTTAATATCGGCTAAAACATACGTCACCTTTGATACTTATATTTTTGTAGCCTTATTTTATTTAGTTTTAACCATTCCTTTAAGTCTTGGCGTCAGATTTTTAGAAAAGCGCCTGGCTAGAAGTAATTAAGGAGGTTTAGTGATGGATTTTCTAGCCCCTTTCATGGAAGTCTACAGGCTCGATAATTTGAAATTTTTGCTAGAGGGTTTTGGGATCACTTTAAAAGTTGCTGCCATTTCTATTCTGCTCAGCTTCCTTATTGGCGGTCTTATTGGCACGCTTAGGTATATGCAGATTCCAGTCGTTTCTCCTTTATTTGCTGTGGTGGTTGAGACGATTCGAAACCTTCCCTTGCTGCTGATCATATTCTTCACCTATTTTGCCTTGCCTGAAATCGGGATTGAAATGGAAATTTCTACTGCAGCGATCGCAGCATTAACGGTTTTTGAATCAGCCATGCTGTCAGAAATTATCCGAAGCGGATTGAACTCAATAGAAAAAGGCCAGATTGAAGCAGGACGTGCTTCAGGGCTTAGCTACCTCCAGACCTTACGTTATATCATCATGCCCCAAGCTCTGAAAAGAATGGTCCCCCCTATTGTCAGCCAATTTATTTCTCTGCTTAAAGATACATCGTTAGCAGTCGTCATCGCGTTGCCGGATTTATTGCACAACGGACAAATCATTTACGCCCAAAAGGGATCTTATGTAATACCTGTTTTTCTTCTTGTTGCATTTATGTACTTTATTGTAAATTATGGGTTGTCACTTGTTGCGAGAAGGTTAGAATTAAAGCAAACATAACAAGTCCGGCTCCTATATTGGGCTGGATTTTTTCGTATTGCAAAAAATAAATAATCCTTTGAAATCAATCTTAATATACATCTTATACGATGAAGAAAAATAGCAGAAAGGATGAGAAAATGATTATTCGGGAACGGGAACATAGCTTTA
Source organism: Neobacillus sp. NRS-1170 (assembly GCF_050468025.1). Classification (NCBI taxonomy): domain Bacteria; kingdom Bacillati; phylum Bacillota; class Bacilli; order Caryophanales; family Bacillaceae; genus Neobacillus; species Neobacillus sp. NRS-1170. Next base: position 43,869 of record NZ_JBITPF010000076.1, read on the forward strand.
TCATGATCACCCAACATGACCATGCCAAAATATCAGGGGAAATTGCGCAAAATTGGAAGGATTCTTATTTTAATGGCGTCGAAAGAAAAGCGGAAGTGGTGCTCGGCATTTATGAACATGATCGAGGCTGGATTGAACCAGATGCCGCTCCTTTATGGTATAGCAACAAGCAAAAACCGCACTCATTTATAGATTTCCCCCTTGACTTAAAAGTTTCTTATTACAAAAAAGGGATCAATGAAGTCGAAAAAATGAGCAAATATGCCAGTCTACTTTGCAGTTTACATTATGCCTCGTTTCTTCAATATGAAGAGGATCCAATCGGAGTAAAATTTGTAGAGGACGAAATCACCAGGCAGCTGCACTTATTAAAACATTGTGGGATATTAGGAAAAATGAGTAAGGAAAAGCAGTTACAGTACCATCTAAACATCTTAAAATTCTGTGATAACCTCTCACTATATATTTGCTTAAACGAACCCGGAGCAAAAAAAGAAAAAGAGCATCCCTTTTATCATAACGGCATCTCACCTTCTTTCTCGTTTGCCAAAAATAAGCCTATCCAGGTCAAATGGTCTGATCAAGAAACGGTCTCGCTCTCGGTGTCTCCTTTACAAAAAGAAGTACAAGTGCAATTACTATATAAGGAAGTTAACAAAGAAGATATATTGGCGAACGGACTATTATCAGCCTATTCAAAAACCCCCTTTTCCTATAAAAGTGTGACGTTGGCGGCTGGTGTAAACTAAGAAATGCCGCCCTTAGTTGTGTTGATCAATCACATACTCAGCCTTTTGATGCCGCGAAACAAATTTATTATTCGTAACCCAGAAACGCCAAGGATAATCCCTGGCCTCACCTGAATTATCAATTCCAATCCGTTTCCCAGCGGATATGCTTTCCGGACAAAAGCCTTTGGCAATATATAATGGTGAAATAGTCAATGGGTGTCCATAGTCGGCCATTGTAATTCCCAATGATTTTGTCAGTTTACCGGGCCCGTCCGTCAGTTTTCTCACATCATCAATGCCTCTCCTGTTTTTCATCAGATCGATGCCGTTTACGGGTTCAAGGGCCCGAATCAAAACGGCTTCAGGATTTTCTTCTCCTCCACTGACTACATTGAAAAGGCAATGTGTATGCATTAAATAAGTATAGGCAAGGCCGGAAGGATGGAACATGACCTCCGTTCTTGCAGTCCGTCTGTTATTAAAGCTGTGCGCCGCCCGATCACTTGGACCGATGTAGGCTTCAGATTCTACAATATATCCAGCCGCTATCCCCTCATTCGTTTCTTTCACAAGGAGGCATCCGAGCAATGCCTTTGCCAGTTCAAGTGTAGGCTGTTCAAAAAACGACTGCGGTAATGGAACAATTTCTTTAGCCAAATCTCCCAAATTGGATACCCCCACAAAAATGATTGAACATAGGAAATAAATCGTATGGTATGAATTTACCATTTTATTATTAAATTTCAATTTCTTAGTCGATTGTCAAAAAAATTGTTATAATATAGCACAAATGGAAGATGTTCGATGAACCGTCGATTTCTGTAGAAAAAGGAGAAAAGCAATGATCTGGTTAATTATTTCTACACTATTACTTGCTGCATCGGCTGCCTGGTTATGTTTTACAGTAAAAAAAGAAAAAGCTAAACAAAAAGAATTGAGAAACAACCATTTCGAAGAGCTTACTGCTATGAGGGAGATACAAAAAGCATCTATGGAAACGGCCGCAGCCACCTATGATGAGAAAGTCTTCCTTTTGTCTGAATCCTACCAACGTGAAATGGAAAAGCTGATGATTGAAAATGAAGAGATCCGAAAAAATTATCGAAACCCTGGGGAAATCAAAACCCATCAACTACTAGAAAATTTTAAAAATGATTTAATTCGAAAAAGAATTATTCCGCCAGATGAAATGATTATCATGCCAAATATTTTTATCCCGGAAGGTAACGGAAGTACCAAGCAGATCGATCACCTTATACTTTTATCAACTGGTATCTATTTAATAGAAACCAAACACTGGAAAGGCCATATTGTCATGGGATTAGATCGGATGGGCAGCCACAAGTTTTCTTTCTTAACAGATTTAGTAGACCGTGAAAAAGAGGAGACGCTCATCTTTGATAAAGGTGATTCGGGAGAATTAACCGTAAGAACATTAGATAACCCCATTTGTCAGATTCAACAGACAGCCGTCCTCCTATCCAATTATTTACAAAGTCAAGAAATTAAAACATGGATCAACACTTTGGTGTTTTTTAATCACGATGAAAAGGAAGTTCACGATTGGTCCGATAACAGCATCGTAAAGCGGATTACGAATCAAGAGCAATTACAACAGTATTTTATTCATGAACTCACATCCCGAGATAGAATATACGGAGCTTTTCAACTTAAAAACATAAAGGATATTCTCGAAAAAGCAAATTATATTTAACTGGTAACCCACTAGTGTCTGGTCATAAAACTTGTTTTAAAGAATATCTATGTTAATAGGAAACGTAAGTCTTAACTTTTACATGGAGAAGCCAGAGGAATGAAACTCACTTAGGTTAGGAGGGGAGCTAGGATAAGCCTTGAGGTTATGATCCAGTTGCTGACACTTATAGTGATGATCATTGGGCTGGCTGTAAAAGACAACAATTAAGACTTGACACCGCAAAAAACGAACCACTGTAATGGTGAGTTCGTTTTTTGTTTTTAAACTAACTAATAACTATTTAAGAAAATAACAAATGAGCAGAAAAAATAACTGTGGTTACTGTCATCATACTGAATACTGTAGATAATAATACGGTTTGTGCTGCATATTCAGGATGATTTCCATACTCCAGTGCAAACAACGAACTATTTCTTGAAGTTGGAAAAGAGCTCGCTATCAACAATGACTGTGCAGTAGTCCCCTCCAGATGTAATGTTAAAATAATGATGAACGCAATACATGGTGACAAGATTAACCGTCCAATAAGGCTAAGGACTAAAGGGAGCGAAAAATTCCTTATTTTTAGGAAAGCACTTTGTGCCCCAAGCGTAATTAGTGCGATTGCTAGAAATGCATTTGAAGTATTTTTAATAGGAGTCCAAATGTATTCTGGAATTCTTATTGAAACTGCATGGAGAAAAACTCCGAACAAAAATGCGTAGAAGACAGGATTTTTCAAAAATGCTTTTATCGCTTGAAATTTTGCCTTATCAACCGAAACGGAATTAAATAATCCATATGTATAGGTTAGTAGATTTTGAAAAATCATGACCACTACTTGGATTGATAGTCCAAGAGGATTTTGCTGAAAAACAACCTGACTGACGGGTAATCCAAAGTTCCCCGAATTGCTAAGGACTACACTGTTTTTAAAGGTAGCTGACAGACTGCTCTCTAATTTCGCCATTTTAGATATTCCTGTGCTCACGATCATTAGACAAAGACTTTGTATGATAAGGAAACTAAGAATATCCAGGAGAGTATCTCCTCTTATTTTACTCTGATATACATTGGAAAAACTCACAGCAGGCATAAGTAAATAGGAATTTAATTTAGATAAGGTATTCATGTCTAATTTAAATTTTCTATGAAGAAAAGCTCCAACTCCAATAAGAGCAAATATGGGTAAAATAACATTTAAAGTTATATGAAATAAAAGGCTCATAAAATCATCCTCTCCATTTTAAGAATAATAAGGGTCAAATATTTGAATAAAGATGCAATAGTCATTGTTATATTTTATGGTAAATGCTATGTCATACTGTCCACTGGTTTCTCCGGAAATCTGTTTGATGCCGCAAAGCGGCAGACAAAAGTATTTTCCTGTTTTCGGTTCGCTGAATGTTATTCTCCCAGCCTGGATATGAATTTTTGCTTTTTTAATGTAGCTCGTAAAACTAAATCCTACGGTCCCTTCAATTTCATCCTTTAGGATGGCATCGAAATCTTTCCCTTCATGTTTCATTAAAAATGAAATCAATTTCTTTGAATTGCCCTCCAATACCTCTCACCTCTCATCCATTTCATTTTAAAAACAATATCCAAACAGTTGAAATACCAATAAATTATCGATATCTATTCAAAAAAGGAATGACAACTTTTCTGGATTTGCTCAAAGAAAAAAAGCCTGAGCATTTGCCCACGCTTTCTTAAATAGTAGATTTAAAATCCATTTTTTTCACAAATTCTACAAACTCATTTATTACCTTAGTCTCAAGCGATTTCTCATGATAGAACATCCATGTTCTTCTTACAATAGGATTTCCTTTTTTATCTTTTAGAATGATCCGATTAAGGTTTTGAAGATCCTGTACAAGAACACTAGGAAGTATTCCATATCCCAAACCGTTCACTACCATTTCCTTGCATGTATCGGCTTTATCCACTTCCATGCCAATAAAAGGTGTCTTTGAAAATTGCCCCCTCCACCAATTATCAATCATGGTCTTTAATAAAGCATCTGTTTCATATTCAATTCTCGGTAATGAAGGCAGGTCACGCAGTTCAATTTTTTCTAAAGATACGATACAGAGATTTTCTTCAAAGAGTAGAATTTTTGAATCTAACCACTGATAGTCACCACGGACCATCCCAATATGAACATCTCCATTATAAACAAGATTAAACACATCCCTGCTCCATCCAGTTGTAACTTTATAATTTACTTTTGGGAACTGTTCACGAAAAAGCTTTAAAAGGTGTGGCAGCTTGTGCCTTGTTATGTAATTTGATACCCCTAATCGTAAGGTTCCGCTAACCTCTTCATCCATATTAGATACTGTATCCTTAATTTGTTGGAGACGATACAGCATTTCCTCCGCACATTGAGCTAAATATTCTCCTTGGGGTGTAAAGTGAACACCTTTTGTTCCCCGTTTGACAATTTCTGCTTGATATTCCTTCTCTATTTGTTGAATTTTTTTCGTTAATGATGGTTGGGATATATATAAACTCTCAGCCGTTTTCGTGATATTCTTTTTTTCATATAGCACCTTTAAGATTATCCAATCCTGTTCATCCATTTGTTTTATCCCCTTCATTACTTTTGAATTAACAATTATCATTAAATTACTAATAGATTAACATATAATAAACAAGAATAAGGATTAATAACCCTAATGGTAAATTGGAAATAGATTTATGTTTTACGTACCAAATTAGCTTGTTATAATGGTGTCTATGAAATACATAGGAGGATACCGCAATGACCACATTTGAAAAGTTAAAGCCCATTATCGCAGACCAACTGGGTGTGAATATGGAGGAAATCAAACCAGAATCATCATTCAAAAATGATTTCGTAGCTGATTCGCTTGATATGGTGAATCTGACAATGGAAATTGAAGATGAATTCGCGATCGAAATAAGTGACAAAGTTGCGAAGACGCTTCAAACGGTTGGAGATGTCGTAAACTTTATTAATAACCGTAAGTAAAATAATGAAGGCGGATAGTCCCATGTACTGTAGACAAATGTAGTGCAGAAGGCATCCGCTGAATCCTTTTACACAAACTTCTACTATCACCACATTAACCCCTTCGATATTTTTTCTATCCATTAAGCTATATCTTAACCCAATAATAAAAAGAGAAAAAGTTAAGAAATCCGTAATACCGTTCTCTTTTTTTTGCATAAGATAATATTAAATATAAAAACTATTAAATTCTTTACGTGAAATTTAGGACAACCTCTTTTCAACTTCTGCTATTAAATTATCATTTTGGAGGTGTTAGGTTGGACGAGGAATGCATTCTCCCTTATGAAGACACCATTTTTTGTATACACTGTGGACTTCCAATTGACTTTGGTGAACCTTATTTCATCTATGTAGAAAAGGATGTAAAAGGTCATAAGGTTTATTGCTGCGATGAATGCTCATAATAAAAATGCTTTACCTTAATAAAGTGGCTTTACGTCACTTTTTTTATTTGAGGCTAGAATTGTACAAAATATATTGAAGATAATTTTTTAAAAATGAGGGAATGAATTTGAATGAAAAACAATTAGCTGGCGAAGAAGCAGTTCGCTACATTAAAGATGGAATGACTGTGGGATTGGGTACTGGTTCTACAGTTTATTACAGTTTGATGAAGTTGGGAGAGCTAGTAAAGAATGGGTTAAAAATCAAGGGTGTTTCTACCTCCAAATCGACAACAACATTGTGTGAACAGCTAGGAATTCCCTTATTATCGATAAATGAGATCGACAGAATTGATTTAACTATCGATGGAGTAGATGAAGTAGACCACAAATTTAATGGAATTAAGGGCGGCGGCGGCGCACTGCTGTTTGAAAAAGTTGTTGCTTCTATTTCAGATAAGGTGATTTGGGTTGCTGATTCAAGTAAGGTATCACAAAGTATCGGACATTTTCCTTTGCCCGTTGAAATCGTTCCCTTTGGATATGTTCATGTACTACAAACGCTGGAAAGTCATCAACTTCATCCTCAATTAAGAATGAAGCAAAATGAAATCTACAAAACGGATAGCGGGAATTATATTGCAGACCTGCACTTGAAGGCAATAGAAAATATGGAACAATTAAGTTCATTTTTAAAAAATATGACTGGAGTAGTTGAACACGGTTTGTTTCTAAATGTTGTTGATACATTAATTGTCGGGGATCATGATCATGTAAACATAACCAGTGTAAAATAGAAATTTCGTTATCCAACTTCAATGAGTTTTGAAATATTTGAAACTCCTTTGTATTTTATACGTATACTAATAAAATCTATTTTTTAAAAACATATGGAGTTGGTTTATGTTGGAAACGACTGATTTTTTAAAGGCAGAATTAAAGAAGATTGAGGATTGGGAGAACGAGCAAAAGGATTTATGGTTTTGGGAGAAAATTGGCCGTCTGCCCTTTAAGCTGCTGGATAAAATTACGCCAAAATTCATACAAGAAAAAATTGGATTGGCGATTGATGAATTAGGAAATTACATACAAACGGGCGGACAATATTTAGTCAAGGAAGAAAGCATTCTAAAGAAGTTCTCCCCAAAAGAATCTTTACCTGGGCAGGAGCTGCTGCGAATTGAGGACCTGGACCAGGTTTCCCTCAGCAAAATGGATGAGGTTGCAAATGAAATCAAAAATTCACGGACAAAATTTGCAACCATCCAAGGAGCAACAACAGGGATTGGCGGGCTTTTTACTTTAGCGATTGATGTTCCTGTCCTTTTAGGATTATCCCTTAAAGTATTGCAGGAGATGGCCATTAGTTACGGATTTGATCCTAAAGATAAGGCGGAAAGGATCTTTATTGTAAAATGTCTGCAATTTTCGTCCTCCGATATTGTTGGGAAAAAGGCTATTTTAGAGGACCTTTCTTCCTTTCAGGAAGAGAACCGGAACAATCAAATGATTTCACAATTACAGGGATGGCGCGAAGTTGTGACTACCTATCGCGATAATTTTGGCTGGAAAAAGCTTTTTCAAATGATCCCGATTGCCGGGATGGTATTTGGTGCCTTTATTAATCGCTCTTCCATTGGTGATGTTGCCGAGGCTGGTCAGATGTTATTCAGAAAGCGAAGAATATTGGAACGGATTAACCAATTAGAAAAAGTCTAATGATAAAAAGGGTCAATTCTATCAAATGAATTGCACCCTTTTTATTTATCCAATATTGATTCATTCGGATTTTTCGTTTGGATCCTCCTGATAATGCTCATTTAAATAAGAGTTCTCTCCAGTTGCAAAATTCACCGAAAGTAAACTCATTTCCGGATCAATTCCATATAGTCCTTTAAACTCTTTATTGACCATTTCACCACTTTGAAATTGTGGGTATTTTTCATTATCCTTCATTTGTTCACCTCTTTTGATTATTTTTATACTATTGTCTGCGTTTGTTGGAATAACATTCTTCTAAAGTGATATTTGGGATTTTTTATAGCCATTAACAAAATCTTCTACGGTTTCGATTTCGTCTTCAGTTAGCACACGTCCCACATCATTTCTTTACGCTTCCAATATTCTCTGTTTAACTCCTTCAAAATTATCTGTGTACCTTGCAATCGTTCTGAGCATTCGGACCTCTTGATCGAACTCTTCCTTTGAAAGCGGCTTCCAATGGGAAAGAATATACGTTTCAGCATCAAATGTCTCCAGCTTATCTAACAGCTCAAGCGTTCCTTGAACCGTATAGTTTCGTTTTGGTGAAAAAATATCAGGATAAATGGAGTCTCCGAGAAATAAGATTTTCTCTTCTTTTATATAAGCGACAACAGAATCTTGAGCATGATTCCCGCCGACATGCTGCAAAATGCAGGTCACATCGCCAAGGTCTACTTCCATTGTGCCTTCAAAGGCTACAACTGGCAGGGTAATCACGATATTACGATGCTCAGGAAACTCCTTCTTTATAGCCGACGCACAAAATTCAATTTCAGTACCCTTTTTTACCCTTTCATCTATAGCATCATCAGACCAGCTAAGTGGAAGCAACTTCTCAATCTCCCCTTTCGTTTGCCTCGAAGCAATCGAAACAGCCCCATTTAAAGCCGAAAGACCAAAAATATGATCCCAATGCCAATGAGTCAGAACTACCATGTTCGGTTTCGAAACCTGCTTTTTATAAAGCTCCTTTAAAAAATAATCAGCGTGCGCTTCTGAATTTCCGGCATCAATCATTAAATTTTTATGTTTTCCGACGACCATCCCAAGAATTGGCCGATCTGTCTCGGAAACTGGAGTCATATACCAAAATCTCTCGCCAATTTTCTTAATCGATTGCATGATATGGTCCCTCCCTTATTTTTTCATTCTCCGTAAGTAAGATCGTATGATTACAATTGCTGCTAAAGGAAGGATCAGCCAGAGCCAATTAAAGGATGGGTTATTCTCTTCTTCATATGTGTCGTCATCAAAACTTGTATAATCCTCATTAGAAGATGCTGTTTCGATTACTTCTGTCGCACCTGTATTCGGTTGATCTTCATTAAAAGTAACGGTTTCTGAATTTGAATCTTGAACTGGCTCCTCATCTGGTATTTGTACGTCCATACCTTCTAAATCCGCTAACGTATAAACGTTCCCTTGTTCATCTTCATATGTTGGTTCATCATCGTATGAATCATTTAAAAGTAATACAGTCGATCCGAAAAGAAGCGTTTTGGATAGCACATCTCCAGAAAAATACCGTGTTGCTTTTGGATATTTTGTCGTGAGTGAAGAATAAGATGGCGGATTTGTTGTTGTGTTCTTTGTACTGCTGCTTGAGGTCTGCTTTGTAGGTGAAGAAGGCGGAGCAGAAATAGACGGTTTGGAAACACTTGAACCGGATCGACTAGTACCGCCTGAACGTGTTTTTGCTTCCGGAAAGGTATTGCCAAGTATAAAACTCAAGAAAATGGCCGCAAGTAAACTAACTATAACTTTTTTCATAAATTTTCCCCCAGTTACTAATATTTACAATATTTAATACCTTATTTTAACATTTCATTAATTTAGTAGATATATTTAATTATTAATAAGGAAACAATTTTAATATATAAATTGAGCCTTCACGGACACTCTAAATAGCGCTCCTTCGGGCAATGAAACCACCTTTCATTTACCTTAAAGATAAAAATTGTCCTCCCTCGGGCAATGAAACCGCCTTTCATTTACCTTAAGGACAAAAATTATCCTCACTCGGGCAATGAAACCGCCTTTCATTTACCTTAAGGACAAAAATTATCCTCCCTCGGGCAATGAAACCGCCTTTCATTTACCTTAAAGACGAAAATTCCTCACTTGCGGGCAATGACCCATAGACAGAGCCCTTGCTACTCATTTTTCCTTCGTTAACGGCACTCTGAACTCACCACACTGCCCTTCTCCCTTTTTTTACAGCCATCTCGGACACTCTAAAGTTCCCCCATCGCCAAGAACAAATAGAAAACCATAATATAGATGAAGGCTCTATTTCTAAGGAGGAAAAATTCTATTTAAAAAGAAATAGATATAAAGAAGTCATATTAATAAGGAGTGTTTTACATTGGATCAAGCAATTCTTACATATCTATCGGAAAACAGAGAAAAGCATTTAGCGGAATTGAAGGAGTTTTTGGCAATTCCGAGTATTAGCTCGCTTCCTGAACATAAGGATGATGTTCAGAAAGCAGCCAATTGGGTTGCGAAGTCACTTCAAGAAATCGGGATGGAAAAGGTTGAAGTCCATCAAACGAATGGCCACCCTGTAGTCTATGGTGAATGGTTAAACGCTGAAGGAAAACCGACCGTTCTGATTTATGGCCACTACGATGTTCAGCCTGTTGACCCGCTTCATTTATGGGACAGCCCGCCATTTGAGGCGGATATTCGCGATGAGAAGCTCTATGCGCGCGGGGCTAGTGATGACAAAGGCCAGGTGTTCATGCATCTCAAAGTGTTGCAAGCTATTTTTAAAACAACAGGAACCCTGCCAATCAATGTTAAATTCCTAATTGAAGGTGAAGAAGAAATCGGCAGCCCTAACCTGCCTTTATTCGTTGAGGAAAATAAGGAATTATTATCGTCCGATGTGATTGTTATTTCTGATACGAGCATGTTGGAGCGCGGCAAGCCAGCTATTTGCTATGGATTAAGAGGCTTATGTGGAATACAAATTGATGTAAAAGGTCCAAAAAGCGACCTCCATTCTGGATTATACGGGGGCATGATTCAAAATCCTATCCATGCTCTAGTGGGGATTGTGAATTCGTTCCGCAACGAGAAAGGACAAATCACAGTGGAAGGCTTTTACGATAAAGTGGCGAACTTAACCCCTGCCGAAAAAGCGGCTTATGAATCACTCGGGATTACCGATCAGTCTTTTATTGATCAACTAGGTGTTCCTGCAATGTTTGGAGAAGAAGGCTATACCACCTTGGAAAGAACTTGGGTCCGGCCGACACTAGAAGTGAACGGCATTTATGGCGGCTTTCAAGGTGAAGGCATTAAAACTGTTCTCCCAGCGGAAGCACATGCCAAAATCACCTGCCGACTCGTACCTGATCAAGATCCTGATGAGATTGTCGAACTCCTGCAAAAGCATGTACAATCCCATACCCCACCGGGAGTAACGGTCAATGTGTCTCTTTTTGACAAAGGCGCCGCATATGTTACACCATTTGATCATCCGGCCATTCAAGCTGCCAAAAGAGCTTATGAAAAGGTGTATACAGTTCCCACCTCCTTTACACGTGGAGGAGGATCGATTCCAATTGTGGCCGCTTTCGATCAAATTTTAGAAAAACCAGTAGTGTTGATGGGATTCGGATTGCCAGACGAAAATTTCCATGCACCGAACGAGCATTTCAACTTAGAGAATTTCGATAAAGGAATGGAAACACTATCTTATTATTGGTATGAGCTTGAACAATCACTATAAAAAGCAAAAGGGCTGCTCCATGGGAGATGGCCCCTTTTTTATCAAAACTATCAAAATAAAAAAAAGCCAACCCTATGGTTGACCCTTGTGCAAAATTAAAAGGTATGTGCTAAATCCTTTGCCCGAGCAATCGCATTTGCTTTAATTTCTTGTGCTTTATCCGGCATAGCATTTTGTCCCTCTACAAAGATTCCTTCAAAGGATGGAACTCCAAAGAATTGCATTATCACATTTAGGTAACGGTGTCCCATTTCCAATTCAGCAGCAGGACCTTCAGAATAAAATCCGCCGCGAGCTTGAATATGGAGCGCCTTTTTATCTGTCAATAAACCAACTGGACCTTGTTCTGTGTATTTAAACGTTTTACCAGCAACAGCTACTGCATCAAGATACGCTTTCATGACTGGCGGGAATGAAAAATTCCAAAGCGGGGTTACAAATACATATTTATCGGCTGCAATAAATTGCTCCGATAATTCAGAGAGTCGGCCCACTTTTGCTTTCTCCTCTGAAGAAAGTTCCTCGAAGCCTTGCCCTGATCGAAGTTTCCCCCATCCGCTGAACACGTCAGCATCAATATGTGGAATATTTTCTTTAAAAAGGTCAATATGCACAATTTCATCAGTTGGATTTACTTCTTTATATGTTTCAATAAATGAGTTTCCAACTGCCATACTATATGACTGAGCGTGATCATGCGGATGAGCCGTGATGTACAATACTTTTGTCATTTCTATCCAATCCCTTCATAATTAAATAACTATCATATTAGTTGCTATAGCAACTACAAGACCTGCTCATTCTAACAAAAAAATAGTTGCATGCGCAACTATTTTGGCTCAATACATTTCATTTCCACATTTTGTCTCATTTTTAACAATACTTGTTTAACAATTTGTTGTTCTTCATCTGAAATACCTGCACACACGGTACGGTTGAATTCTTCCGCCAGCGGTTTGATGATTTCACCAAGTTTTTTGCCGTTTTCAGTGAGAAATACATGAAACGAACGATTGTCAATTTCATTTATATGTCTAGTGATAAACCCTTTTCTTTCAAGATTGCATATCATACGGGCAACATTGGTTTTATCTTTTTCGAGCTTTTTGGCAATTTCATTTTGTGTCAACCCATCCTGTTTCCAGAGGAGCAGCAAAATTAAATTTTGTTCAGGCGCAATATTTAACGGTGCTAACTTGGCTTTGATATAACTAGTTAGGGACAGGTCTGTTTGATGAATCAAAATACTTAAAAAATCATTAAATACAACTTTCATGTAAAAGCCCCTATCATTCCATATGAACTAATTTTATTGAAATGAAAATATCCTGTCAATAATTGGAACAATTTTTTTTAAAAAAACGCCCCTTACATAATGTAAAAAACGTTGATCAATTGATTTTTGGAAACCTTTACATTTTCCGCAGTTTTTCAAGTATCTCTTGAGCTCTGTAGCCCACTTCAAAATCATAAAGCTCTGCTTCCTGGCCATTTACTGCTTTTACTAACTCGTCAATTAAGCGATTGGGTTTTGTTTCAACAAACGAAATGGCATTAAGTTCTCCTCCATTTTTTCCCCCACTTAATTCACCCCAGTTTTCTAGTGACAATATTCCTTCTGATCCAAAGGCAGTAAACCCGATATGTTCCTTACCGGCAATGTGACTTAAGCCTTCGATTAAAACCGGAGTTCCATCTTCAAGCTCACCCGTTGCGATCACACCAGTCTCACATTTTTGCGGATCTTCTGGCAATTCTAAGCGGGTTTGGATTTTTTTGATTCCGCCAAATAACTTTAAGGTTTGTTGGATAAAATGGACACCGACCTCTAGAACAAATCCCCCTTGCTCTCTCTCGCCTACCCAGTCATTTTTTTGCCACAAACGCGGCCATTCTGGAAAATGCATGGTGAGTTGTAATCGGCGCAGCTTGCCAACGTAATTTTGGCCGATAAGTTCCGCAAATTTAGAGGCGGCTTGCTCATAATTAAGCGGGAAGTTCATCGCATGGATGACACCTGCTTCTTTTGCAGCTTGAGCCATCTCTTTTGCTTCATCCAATGAGTTTGCTAAAGGCTTCTCACATAAGATGTGCTTTTTCGCTTTTAGGACATCCATCACAATGGGATGATGAAATTTCGGAGGTACCGCAATATAAATAAGGTCCACTCTTTGATCAGCAATTAAGCCCTGGTAGTCAGTATAAGCTTGAACTCCACCAAGCGCATTAGATGTTTCTCTAACTAGGGATTCTAACCGATCACAAACAGCTGTAATTTCAACGTCGGGATGTTCCTTGAATTTTTTAATTAAGCGTTGACCAATGGCTCCTAAGCCAATAATTCCGATATGTAACATGAAAATTCCTCCCTTTTTATCCTACATTATACATTATTATCAATTATAAAATCGCTTTCTCGTGAGTAATTGCCTTTTTTAAAACAACAATTATTGCAGAGTACAATAAAACATTTATTCTGCCGTACAAACATTTCTAGCATTCTCTAATATCATATATTAATAATTTATAAAGGTGGTGATGAAAGTGTGGGATCGAAATTGGAAGAAATCAACAGCGGCATATGGATATGTTACACTTACAGGTTCTGAACCGATATTAGTAAGACCAGGTGAAAATATCCGCTTTAATCAACATGGCGCATTGGAAAATATAAGATTTTCCGAACAAAAAGGTTCTTTAACCGTCTTGGAATCTGGAGACTATAAGATAGAGTATACTTTACTATTAGATGGTCCCGCTTCCACTTCGGTTTATGGTATTTTCCTGAATCATCCATTGGTCCAAGAAAATCTTACTAACTTTGGCATTACAAGACAAGTAGATAATGCTACTTTAATGCTTGTAGGACAAGCGATTATCCATATTCCCCAAAATTCAACCCTCCAGCTTAGAAATATAGGTTCCTCAACAGATACCCTCTTAACTATGCTTGCTGGCCAAAGTATAAATGCGGCTTCCTTATCGATTGTGAAGCTAAGTTGAAAAACACCTCGCCACTTTCATGATGGCGAGGTTATTAAATTAAAAAAATTGTAATCAGAATTTCAAGGAAATGTAACCTAAATATGGGATAATCACTATTTCAAGGGGGTTTTTATCTTTAATTCAACCTAGGTGGTGCAAAGTTTGGAACGGACGAGAAAGAAAAGAAAAAGAGTTAAATGGGGTAGAGTGTTTGGTGCCCTGCTTTTATTAGGGATCCTTGCAGCCGGTATTTTTCAAGTATTTCAATACATTGAGGGAACCATGCAGGTGATGAACCAACCACTTCAAAAAAAGGAGGAAAAACCTTCAATTCAAGCAGAGAAAAAGAATTTAAGTTCCATAAATGTTCTATTATTAGGAAGTGACTCACGGGGTGAAGATCATGCCCGAACGGATACCATTATGGTTGCCCATTATGATCCACAAACCCATAAAATGAAACTTATTTCTCTTATGCGTGATATGTTAGTCACTATTCCTGAACATGGACAGCAAAAATTAAATGCGGCTTATGCTTTTGGAGGTCCTGAGTTATTAAGCGAAACCATTAAAGAAAATTTAGGGTTAGAAATTCAATATTATGCGATGGTCGACTTTAAAGGATTTGAAAAAGCAGTCGATCTCCTTGTTCCCGATGGGATTGAAGTAGACGTACCGCATGAGATGTCTGATGGTATAGGAATGACGTTAAAAGAAGGTAAACAAACACTACATGGTAAAGAATTGCTTGGATATGTCCGTTTCCGGCATGACAGTTTAAGTGATTTCGGACGGATTCAAAGACAGCAGGAAGTGGTCTCAAAATTGACTGAACAAGCTGTCGGTCTCCATAGTATTCTAAAACTACCTGAACTCATAGGACTTTTGAATAAATACATAGATACAAATATTGATAGCTCCACTCTCCTGTCGATGGGGAAAGACTTGTTCACGAAGAAAGGCAGAAATATAGAAACTTTGCGCATCCCTGAAGAGGGCAGTTTTCAAAATAAAACTATTGATGATCTTGGTGAAGTATTAGACGTGGACTTCCAGCAAAATATAGAAGCTCTTACCAAATTTTTAGAAGTTGATAATAGTGTTGTTTCTCAATGAATCACATCAAAAGACGGCACCCGATTCACGGGATGCCGTCTTTTGATGTGATTCGAGATGAATTCTTAATAAAAGTGTTCTCCTTGGGATATATGAAGAATGTTATAAATTACTCCATCAATTTTTGTTAACCCGCCTAAATCACTCAAAAAGTAAAAGACATCATACTCCCACTTATCCGGGTTATAGATAACTAAATATTCTGCATGGTCCATTTTTGGGATACTTTCTCCGATCGTTTCTATTAAGTTATTTAAACTTTCTTGTGGCTGGATTTTTCTTGTGATTTGAAATAGATACTTATTTTCTATGATGTTTGACGTAGTCGTATTTATTAGTGGAATTCCCACATTTACGTTCTGCCAGCCAAATGATCTTAAAATATTGTCATAATAGCCTTTAAACAAAAACTTGTTTAGGCCGTTGCTGCTATTCCATAGATATAATGGACAATAACTATTTTGAATATTATTATTGGTCCCCTTTTCTGTGACCAAATACAATTTAAATTTGAGATCTTCAAATCCGTCTGTTTTATGACCATTATCTCTTACTCTGTTTCTGATAATATTCATATCATAATCACTTGGCAATATAATCTTATATTGTGTTGCAATCATTTAACTTTTGCCTCCTTTTTCTTCTTTACTTTAATGCTATTTTACCAAATATTCTCAGACAAAAAACAAAAAAAGCTAGTCCCTTTTCAAAAAGGCGACAAGCTTTTTTAACAAAATTTATAATTTTTTAACTTTAATGGGACTTACCATTAAAAGGGCCAGGAACATGGTAATCCATGCATTGCTGTATAGAAATAATCCCATTCCGGCTAAGGGTAGTCCAGCAGCGGGAATAGGCAGCCCCTTAAAGTATCCAATGGTTGGTTTGATGCTAAACCTAGCCAACCTTAATGCCCCCATCGTAGGAAAAAGAATAAAGGCTAATGAGGTAAAAAAGGATGGCGCTGCCAGCGAATGAAAAAGAAGAGCAGGAGCGACGCCGAAGCTAACAATGTCAGCTAACGAATCCAATTCGACCCCAAATTCACTATTCACCTTTAATTTTCTCGCAATTCGCCCATCCAAAAGATCTAAGACTGCCGATAAGAAAATAAAAATGCAGGCCATTTTCAAATAACCGCTCATATTGAAGGTAATTGAAAATACCCCACATAATAAATTTCCGATTGTAAACAAATTAGGAACAGATTTTACTAGAGGTTGCAACAAGGTAGAATCCCCCTGACTTTTAACAATCCTTCTACCTCTATAGCATTTTCTATCTCTTTTTCCATTATTCATGATTCAAAGTATGTGCTGCTTTTTCTTATTGCATTTTAATTGGAGTCACGACTGCAAATAAATTTTCGGATGGATCAGATACATTAATTTCTATGATCTTATATCCATTCTCACCATTTTTTAACTCGTTTTTCAAAATGAAGTCATTGTTATTCATATCTTTTTCTTCCTCTCAAACAAAATACTCACAGAAGTTACTATATGTGAGAGGTTAAAATATGTGCATGATATTTTTGAAAAATAATTCTAATATCCGCTTTGTTTAGGTTTAAATGTTTTACAACAGGTTTCGGCTGAGTTGACAGCTGTATCTTGATGATTCTTTTCACCTAATTCGGAAGACATTTCCGTATCATATCTCGCATGACTATCTAGTTCAACCATGATTTTTTCAGCTTTACAAACATTTCCTTCCCCATAATACGAGCAGTTAGCGATCGCACAAGAAACTTCAACTTTAGGCATTTTATTACCTCCAAATTTAATGTCCATTGCTTTTTTTATTTTTTACAATAACGATTATTTCATTCAAGGTTGATTTCATTCTCCTAACAACAAATAAAGGAGCCCAAATAGGCTCCTTTAAAGTATTATATTAGAACTTGGAATGATAGTTCTCAATTTCCCACGTATGAACAGCTGTACGGTAGCTATCCCATTCGGATTTCTTCAGGGAAACATATTCGTTGTAAACGTGCTCGCCTAGTGTATTAGCGGCAATTTCTCCTGATTCTAGTTCCTTAATGGCTGCTGCCAGGCTGCCAGGCAGGTTATCGATTCCACGGAATGCTCTCTCTTCTTCATTCATGTGGAAGATATCTTCATTAATTGGCGATGGTGCCTCAAGACCCTTTTCAATTCCATCTAAACCTGCAGAGGCAATAACTGCAAAGGTTAAGTATGGGTTTGAAGATGGATCTGGACAACGTAATTCCACACGTGTCGCCAAACCTTTTTTTGCTGGAATTCGAATCAGAGCTGAACGGTTGGAAGCAGACCATGCAATATAACAAGGCGCTTCATAACCTGGTACTAGACGCTTATAAGAATTGACTAGCGGGTTTGTTACAGCAGTAAAGCTCTTTACATTTTCAAGAACACCTGCAATAAATTGGTAAGCTTTTTCTGATAATTGTAATTCATCAGATGGATCAAAGAAGGCATTTTCACTTCCTTCAAAGAAGGACATATTAACATGCATACCAGAACCATTGATTCCGAATACTGGTTTTGGCATAAATGTTGCATGTAATCCGAATTTCTTTGCTACTGTCTTCACGACCCATTTATATGTAGTTGCAAGGTCTGCAGCTGTTAGGACATCTGCATATTTAAAGTTGATCTCGTGCTGTCCTTCTGCTACTTCGTGGTGTGATGCTTCAATCGTGAAGCCCATTGCCTTTAACGCACGGTAGATTTCTAAACGAACGCGCTCGCCAAGATCATGTGGAGATGGTTCGTAATAGCCTGCTTTATCGCCGAGTTCTTGAGTGGCATAGCCGTTTTCATCTGTTTTAAAAAGGAAAAATTCTAATTCAGGTCCAACTGAAATAGTGTAGCCATTGTCAGCAGCACGATCTACAGTTTTCTTGAGAACGTTTCTAGTATCCCCTTCAAAAAGAGATCCATCAGGATTTTTAACAGAGCATAAGAAACGAGCTTCTGAATAATTAGCCTCAACTGTCCAAGGAAGAACGGCAAATGTATTAAGATCTGGCTGAAGATAAAGGTCCGATTTATTGATTGGAGAAAAGCCTTTAATCGAAGAACCATCAAACATCATTTTACCTTCGACTACATCTTCTAATTGTTCCGTTGTTACCGTAACGTGCTTAAGAATCCCTTCAATATCGACAAATTGTAAGTGTAATAGTTCCACACTTTTTTCTTTAATCGTTTCTTTTATTTGTTCAAGAATGGCAGTATCTACAGGTACATTTGAAATAAGCGTTTCAGTCATGTTACATTACCTCTCTATCTCATGTTATGTTTTCTCACATCAAATTTATAATTTGATTATAGTAAAAAAAAGTTCTTTTGACAATCATTTTTTGCATACTTTTTTGAATATTTATTCTAAATTTTTCGTAAGCGTTTTCATTTATTTGAATAGGACGCTGATTTTTTTGCCATCGATTGAAGTGTTTCTATTTATAAATATACAAATATATGTATTTAAGTTGCATATATAAAAAAATGTCCCAAAAGCTAGACTTTTGGGACACCCTCGAAATAACCTTAAAAATTTATCATTTACTCAACTCACATTGTGCTTATATCAATTACGAAACGATACTTCACATCGGAAGCTAATACGCGTTCGTAGGCTTCGTCAATTTGGTCGGCTGAAATTACTTCAATCTTAGGAACAATGTTGTGATTCGCACAGAATTCCAACATTTCCTGAGTTTCACGGATACCGCCAATCATGGAACCTGCAAATGAACGGCGATGACCGATAAGAGAAAACACATTTACTGATAATGGCTCTGCGGGCGCACCCACGTTTACTAGAGTACCATCCAGAGTTAACAGTGAGAAATAAGCATTAATATCAATTTTTGCACTTACCGTATTAATAATTAAGTCAAAGGTTCTGGCAAGTTTCCTGAAAGTTTCTGGATCGCTTGTGGCATAGTAATGGTCTGCGCCGAATTGCAAGCCGTCGTCCTTTTTACTCAATGATTGTGACATAACGGTGACCTCGGCCCCCATCGCATGTGCAATCTTAACTGCCATATGACCAAGACCGCCCATACCAACAACTGCCACTTTCTTTCCTGGGCCGGCCCCCCAATGGTTAAGTGGAGAATAAGTCGTAATACCCGCACAAAGTAATGGTGCTGCGGCGTCAAGCTCAATGCTATCAGGAATTCTTACTACAAAGTTTTCCGTTACGACAATATGAGTAGAATAGCCACCTTGAGTAGGCTCTCCATATTTATCAACACCAGCGTATGTAGGGACATTTCCATTGAGACAGTATTGTTCTTCCCCTCGGCGACAGTTCTCACAATCGCCGCAGGAGTCCACCATACATCCGACCCCTACTCTGTCACCGACCTTATATTTTGTGACCTCTGCTCCTACTTCCGTGACTATTCCCGCAATCTCGTGTCCAGGTACTAGCGGATAGTTCACGGATCCCCATTCGCCGTGAGCAGTATGGATGTCAGAATGGCAAATACCGGCATACTTAATTTCAATTAGAACATCATGTAAATCAAGATCGCGCCGTTTAATTTCAGCTGCTCGAAAGGATTTGTCTGGACCATCTACAGCTCGTGCTTTTGCAGTTATCATAAAAAAACCTCCAATAATTTATATTTTTCAAGAGAATTCAGTTGTATCGGGCATTAATGAAAAATTCAAGTTAAAATTCCCTTCTTTCACTCTTATCCCTACTCTTTTCTCTTGCAAAATTAATGTTAACCCTTATAGTTAACTCTAAGTCAAGCGATTAATTAAAATTTCATTTGATCTGTCAGACGACTTTGACATTCAGAAAATACCGTGATAAAATCCCATCAACCATTAGAGTTAACTCGAAGTCTATTTCAATCAGAATAGGAGATAATTGATGAAGACATATTCTATCGGAGAAGTTGCAAAAGAATTGAATCTAACACCATATACCCTGCGTTACTACGACAAGGAGGGGCTTATGCCTTTTGTAGAACGGACATCCAGCGGAAAGCGATTGTTTAAAGAAGCTGATATTTCCGCTTTAAAAGTAATTGAATGCCTCAAATTAACCGGGATGCCTATCAAGGAAATTAAATATTTCATTGATTGGTGTTCTGATGGGGATTCCACATTGCAACAAAGATATAATATGTTTATGGAACGAAAAGCTACTGTAGAAGCACAGATGGAAGAATTAAGAAAAACAATGGAAGTCATCCAGCATAAATGCTTATATTACAAAACTGCATTGGATGCGGGAACAGAAGATATTCATAAAAAAACTAAAATAGGAATTTCCGTTACTAATTAACAAGAAGCCACCTGTATTTCATAAATTGTATATGAAATACAGGTGGCTCTATTTCTGAATTTACTGCCGATTCTTTCAAAAAAAGTTGTTAAAGTGTCTTAGTCATTATAAAGTCCGTTTGTTCTTCATCTCCCATATAAAAAGAGTGGGCTCCAGTTTGAACAAACCCCATTTTCATATAAAAAGCAATCGCATTTTCATTTTTTTCCCATACGCCTAGCCAGATTTTCTTTTTATTACTTTCCATCGCAATTTCCATAGCTTTATTTAGCAGATATTTACCAAGCCCATGTTTTTGAAATTTGTTCTTTATATAAATCCTCTCGATTTCAAGTGATTCTTCATCCATTTCTTCAGTCTGGGCATCATTGGTATTGACCTTTAAATATCCAGCGACTTCATTATTAAAATAAACAAAAAAGAATTGCGAAGAAATATTGGATAATTCCTTTTCTAATTGTTTTAGGTTAAAGGCCCTTTCCAAATAAGCTTTCATATTTTCGGGTGAATTCTGATCCTTAAATGTCTCATTAAATGTTTCAAAACTAATTTCTTGAAGGTTGCGTGAATCTTCAAGGGTGCACTGTTTTATTGTCATTTATATATGTCACTCCTTTATATAATCAATAATTTCTCTTGTTTCCCTTTTTTACAAATTCCCAGTCTTTTTCTACATTTTTTCTTACTCTTTGAAGAAGATTGAAAATAGTTTCTACTTCTCCTTCGGAAAACCCCTCTAATGCGACGATATTAGAATAATCATTTTCTCTTTTTATAAAAGGAAAAACATTTTTCCCTTTCTCTGTTGGAAATAGTTTTTTTATTTTTTGGTTATGTTGATCATCTCTCTTTTCAATAAAACCATTCATTTCAAGCTTTTTAATAGCACGAGCTGCTGTTGTTCGATCTACTTTTATCATCTCAGCTAACTTTTCTTGAATGATTCCTGGGTTTTCACATATTCGCACCAAGTATAGATACTGCCCTTTTGTAAGGTCATATTCTTTGAATTCAATATTACTTATAGAATCTAATGCCCTTGCAATCATTCCAATTTCTCGTAAAATTTCTTGCATGATTATCTCCTTAACACGCATTTTTTTGTTGCATTTACTATAAAATTGATATAAATTAAATTTAACCTATTTTTATTGCATTTGCAACAAAATAATTATGTAAAGGACTGAAAAAAATGTTTGTAAAAAGAATAGCGATTTATGAAGATTTAAGGGCAGCATTTGAAATTCGAAAACAAGTATTTGTGAAGGAACAAGGCGTACCACTAGAAGATGAATTTGATCAATTTGATACACTTAATGGACTATGCGAACATATCCTAGTCCATTACAATGAACAACCAGTCGGAACGGGAAGGATAAGGTTTATGGATGGAGTAGGTAAAATGGAGAGAATCTGCATCCTTGAACCTTATCGTAAATTGGGGTTTGGAAAAATCATTATAAAAGAGTTAGAAGAAATCGCGGAAGTCCGGGGAGCATCGCAGGTTAAATTACATGGACAGACGCATGCGGAAGGATTTTATAAAAAACTTGGGTTTAGGACTTCGTCTACAATCTTTATAGAAGATGGAATCCCACATATTCTCATGCTCAAAAAATTACCTACTAAAAAATGATAATAAAGTCGACTAAAGTTAAATATGTTGTCTATGTATTAGGAATTTTATTATTAACCCTTGGTATTTCTTTCACTATACAATCAGACCTTGGAACTTCGCCTTTTGATGCACTTTTGGTCGGTCTATCAATAAACGTGGGGCTTACTGTGGGGAGTTGGGAAATTATCATTGCTTTAATTCTAATATGTTGTAATTCATTTTTAAAAAGACAAAGACCCGAAATTTTGGGGTTGTTGACAGCTTTTATAACGGGTATTGGTATTGATATGTGGCTGTTTTTATTACAAAATCTTATAACCCCCGAATTATTGTTTAGCAAACTTGTTTGTTTTGGAATCGGCTTAGTTGTTATAGGCTTAGGAACAGCAATTTATTTACACACAAAATTGGCACCGATTCCTATTGACCGTTTAACCTTAATCATTCAAGAAATAACGAGGACAAATTTACTGTTATCGAGAACATTCATTTACCTCTTATTCTTGATAATGGCACTGTTATTCAATGGACCGATTGGCATTGGAACTTTATTAACCGTTTGTTTAGGGGGAATAATACTTAATTTCTTTATGCCATTTACTAAAAAAATATTAGACCGCATATTAACACACTCTAGTACATCATCAAATTGTGATAAAGATAAAAACCATTCAATATAGGATGGTTTTTATTGTTCTTACAGCACAAAAAATCCTTAGAAAATTATCTAAGGATTTTGCTGCTACAATAGTAGCTTATTATCTTTTTTTGATGGGGCAATTCCCCAATAGTTTACCATTCATTTGTCAATACGACCTTTCCAATTGCCTTATTTGATTCTAGTAAAGTATGTGCTTCCTTTACTTGATCAAAATTGAAAACTCTTTTATCGACTAACGGCTGAAGTTTCCCTTCCTCTACAAGCTTTGTTACTTCTCGTAATATTTTCCCGTATTCATGCCTTTGCTCCTTATTAATAACTTTTAAAAGCATGAAGGTAATATGTAAGGATAGTGCCTTGGCATGGAGTGGAGACAAATCATGCGTTGAGCGTGCCGCGATTGCTAATACTGTTCCAAATGTGGCAGCAGCTTGGAAAGACCAATCGAGGTTTTCGCCACCAACCGTATCAAATACCACGTCAAACCCTTTTCCATCTGTATGTTCCTTTACGTACTCCGCCACTGTTTGTTCCAGATAATTAATGGAAACATCTGCACCCAATCGCTTTCCTATACTTAACTTTTCCTCAGATGAAGCCGTTGTGAATACTTTCGCACCCGCTAGCTTTGCTAGTTGAATTGCGACATGACCAACCCCGCCTGTGGCAGCATGAACAAGTACCGTTTGTCCCTTTTGCACATTTGCACGATTGTAAAGAGATTCCCATGCTGTAATGGTTACTAAAGGAAGTGCCGCAGCTTGTGCCATCGTTAAATTTTTGGGTTTAGGAGCTAGGAGCTGTACATCCGCCAACATATATTCAGCAAGGGAACCGCCTGTTCCTTTAAAACCGCCTGCGCAGCCAAAGACTTCATCACCGGCCTTAAACTCTGTTACCCCTTCACCTACCTCAACAACAACTCCTGCTACATCGCCGTGTAACACCGCTGGGAACTCTGGTGCAACTGCTGGTACCAACCCACTGCGTACCTTTGTATCAATTGGATTTACACTAGTAGCTTTTACTTGAATAACAACATGTCCAGTAATTACTTCTGGCTTAGGAACCTCTGCAATCTCAAAAACAGAAGGATCTCCAAATTTTTTAATCACCTGTGCTTTCACTTGTTATCACACTCCTTTTCTATCATTTTAAACCAAGATCTATAGCTTTCAAAATAATGTGAATTTTGGAATTATCTTTTTTCAACCAAAATAATGGCCATTTCAATGGAAACCGTCAACATAAGAGAAAATTTAAAAGCGGGGATTAGATAGTGGTCAATGAAAAACTAAAAAAAGACGACTCCACGTCTTCAATAGATTGTAAGGAGATCGTCTTTTTATTTTTGAGAATAATGAAGGACATTTTGTCCTTAAGGACTCACTGCTATTATCCAAGTGTCTCCGATTCCAGTCGGAACCCTTCTACGACCACATCTTCGTCGACCTCGAGCAATAAGCATCGTTTTCCTTCATAAGTAATATATTTTACATATTTCAGGTCTTTCGGGTTGATGGTTACATTGGCCAATTTCGTCTCAATTTTTATAGTTTTGGGAACTAAGCTGCTGGCTTTGAATTCATATTTTTCATCATCTATGATTTTTTTAATGGCATGTTCCACTTTTGCCGTCTCTACATTTTCAACGCCGCTTACGGTTAAAATGCGTTCGATATCCTGAGAATCCAATGTAGGAATTTCACTTTCTTCATTTTCTTGACTCTCTTGAACCAGCTTATCGATTTCTTCATACACATTGGAAATGACCCGGGATTCCACTTCGTCTCCCATCACTTCTTTTAAGATAAAATCGAAGCAGTCTTTATCTTCT
Source organism: Neobacillus sp. NRS-1170 (assembly GCF_050468025.1). Lineage (NCBI taxonomy): Bacteria > Bacillati > Bacillota > Bacilli > Caryophanales > Bacillaceae > Neobacillus > Neobacillus sp. NRS-1170. The sequence continues at coordinate 68,737 of NZ_JBITPF010000076.1, forward strand.
TGGGCAGTAATGATTTCTTCACAATTGAGCACTTCTTCAATAAATCTGCCATCCGGTTGATTCGCTTTCCCAGCACAATAGAGGATGTGGTTTACATCTGCCGCATTGTCATTAAAAGCAGGGAACAAAAAGCCTGATAATGGAGAATCTAAATTAATAATCGGATCAAAGAAATTATGCGATTTAAATTCTTTTTCAATATAATCAAACGTCAAGGCTCTCTTCGGCTGATCCGTTTTATTAAGACTGCAAAGGATAAATGGGCTGGAATAGACTTCATCATCCCCACCTTCTTCGGTTTCCGCATTCCGTTTCCGGGTCGCTTTTCGGTATTCTCCCCGGATAAAGGTCACCACTGTATCAAATTCATATTTCGTGTTAGCAAACATTTTCAAGACGATTTCCAGCATGTATTCTTTCCAATCGTCTGTTGTCTCTTGTTGTAATCCTTCGAAAAGGAACATTTGGGTGCTGTCTTCCACGTCCCGAATAAATTTCAGCTCAAACAGTTTAGCATCAAGCTGTCCTGTTAATACCTTCTTAAAGTTTGTTAAAAATAATTCTTGCGCTTCTTGTTCTAACATTTGGAACGGCTGGCTGACATGATGGTAAATCTCGCCTGATTCTTTCTGTACATAGACATTGAAGATTTCTCGAATTTGCAGGTTGTAATTGTCTAATTTAAATTGTTTCCGAATATTAGCGATATCTTTTTTATTCATTTCATTCAACTCCCAACCCTGATTATACTGTTCAGGAGGAAAAATAGAAATACTCTATAATTCCTACTCTCTAATAATTGGGGTTTTTGATAAAAAATGCCAGCACATATATGAGTGACAACGATCATCCTTTATGGGATGTCAATTTGCTTTATTCCCAATAAATGGAATTGGCGTTACAAAAAAAGAACCCTGTCAAACATAAAGGGTTCTTCTTAGCTATTTCCATCTCTCAAACGTGCTTTTCGGTAATATAAACCGTACATGAAAACAGACACCATGATAACAAAAGAATAGCCAATATAAATATTTCGATAAATATTTTCTGAAGATACCCCTTCCTGAAGGGTTAATAATAAGCCAGAAACGGTCACTCCTAACCCCGCACCGAAAAATTGCATTAATTGGACGATTCCTATCCCTGAACCAATTTGAGTCAAAGGCAAAATTCTGGTTATCTCGTTCGAAATGCTCGATGAAATGGCCGTAAAGCCCACACTTGCGAACATATAGGTTAAAAGTATGAAATAGGGATTTAAGGCTGTTAACAACGCAAAAAGGATCGTGGCACTTAATAAAAATAATTGACCAAAAATGATTACCGGTGCATTGCCAAATCGGTCAATTTTTCTTCCAATGATTTGTCCAGCAATCACCGCCAAAATGGCTCCTGGAAAAATGATTATTCCTACCTGTGCTGGTGTTTTTTTAAATACAGTCGTCAGAATAATGGGCATTAAAAACAGATTTGAAAAGTTTATGAAAAAAGCTGAACAACTAATAAATAGAAGTTTTGTAAATTGCTTATTTCTGAGGAGTATTGGTGGAATAAACGGCTCATTAATCTTATTAATATATTTCCAACTTACTGCCAAAAGTACAACCGTACCTAATAAAAAACCATAAGAAAGTGTGGAGAGAGAAAGTAAAAGACCTGTAACACTAAGTCCCGTTAGAATTGCACCATATAGATCGAAATTCCCTTTTTTTATAATCTCCTTAGGCAATAACTTCTGGAAGAAAGGAATAGATAGAATAGAAAATCCAGTGATAGCGAACAGATAATTCCATCCTAAGTATTGAGTAATGACTCCTCCTATTACAGGACCTAATCCAAATGCCAATGAAGCAGCAGAAGCAATAATCGCCATTGCTTTTCCACGCCTTGAAAGAGGTATATAGCGCCCCGCCATAATCATGCTTAATCCCATTACGGCTCCTGCCCCTGCAGCTTGAAGAATACGAGCTCCTAATAATATGAAAAAATGATTGGCAAAGATACCAATGATCGAAGCTAATCCTAAAATGCTAATACCAAAGAGTAGCAGTCTTGAGAGAGGAATGAAATCCGATAGTCTGCCAAAGGTCAACGTCGAAATTGCAAACATGATTGAATAACCGGATACGAGCCAGGAAGCTGTGGATGAGTTTAAGGAAAAGTCCTTAAGGACAACTGGCAATGCAACATTAAACATAGTCGTATTCATTACCACCAGCAAGGTCGTAAAACTCCAAATGAAAATGAGTTTATTCTCTTGAAAGGACACCTTGATTTCAGGTTGGGTAGAATCAATTATAATGGAAGACATTTGTTCCCCGCCTTACTTTTATAATTTTATTATCATTCTAGTAATCTAAAGGTGCATTTGTAACAATGGAAGAAATGATATGCAAGGAGTCCCATTCTCCACTTGAAACTGCCACAATTGGGTACTTTTTCGGGAAAAGCGTTTTATCGATTTCATTAATTGTAAATCCTTTTTCATGTAAATCTTTTACTTCACCGCAAAGGTTTTCAAGATAATTTAACTTTTGCTTCAGCATTACTTTTCCGTCTTTTATGTACCCTGAATGGGAGCAAAATAACGTTTCGAAATCATACGATAACAGCATTCGTATGGAATTCATAATTAAACGGATTGATTCACTTCTCATAATGACTTTTGTTTTCGGTGAAACATATAAGTCACCTGTAAATAACCTGCCTGTGTCTTCATGATAAAGGGAGATATGATCATCTGCATGGCCAGGTGTATAAATCACTTTCCACTCTAGACTTTTAGATTGAATCGTTTCCCCTAGCGGCAAGGCTGTAAACTCTTTACGTACTCCCCAAGCCATCTGGCGATATTTGGGATACGGGCAGGTCTGCGCACAAATGCTAATTCCTTTTTCATGAATAAAGATGGGAACATTTCGGTTTTCTTGGAACCATGAAGCAGTGCCTGTATGATCCTCATGACTATGGGTTAAAGTGACTAGGTCAATCGATTGGCTTTCATAAAATGGAATTAGATCAGCTTCAAGGTGTTTGCACCCGGTATCAATTAACATCCCGTCTACTAAAAATGCATAAACCGTTCTTCCTTTTTGTCCTGCCCTTTCGAAACTCCCCTCAATACAAGTAACGTCTTCTCTTTCGAACACATTTATCATACGTTCACTCCCCCTTTCCTTAGACTCCCATATTCGTGTTACTAATTCCAATTTCAAAAAGGACTTTCTTAAATTGCTTAATTTCCTCTACATCAAAATCGGACATCACTTCTTTATTCATTTCATCCATTTTTTCGCATAATGAAACCTCCATTGATCTGCCTTTCTCAGTCAGAAAAACCAGCTTGTTCCGGCGATCATTAGGATCCACTCGCCGTTCAATAAACCCGTTTTGTTCCAACCGATCGATTACTCCTGTAATCGTTGCACTGTCCATAAGAAGTTGTTCAGCTAAAGCATAACCAAATTGTCCATCCTTTTCCCAAAGCCGACGAAGCAATGCAAATTGTACAGGTGTCACACCATAAGAGGCTAGCTTGGATTTACTCACTTGATTCACTCTTTGTAAAGCTTTCGCTAGTAAAAAATGAACACAGATATCGAATTTTTCCATAATTCTCCCACCACTATTTAAATTTTCTGATTAATAAGAATATATCATGTTCTAAATGATTTGTATACAAGTAATTCGTGTGCAAGTGATTTGCGTAAACAAAACTCACACAACAAAAAAACCTGCTGTTTAATGCAGGTTTTTTTGCTGATATTATTCTCCCACTACTTTCGCGTTCTTTAGCATCTCTTCTGTTAATGTGATTCCTTCTTCTTGAGCAGCTTTTTTATTGATGTATAACTGAAGGTTTTCTGGGAAGCCGACAGGAATTTCGCTTGGTTTTTTACCTTTTAGAATTTCAACAGCCATTTTTCCAGTTGTATAGCCTAGATCGTGGTAGTCGAATCCATAAGATGCGAAGGTTCCCCTTTTTACAGAATCACCTTCACCGACAAAGGTCGGGATATTTTTGTCATTGGCTACTTTAATCACAGATTCCAGTGCAGCAACAACTGTATTATCCTTTGGAATGTATAATACGTCTGCACGCCCAACCATTGACTCGGCTGCCTGCTTTACTTCGGAACTGGCTGTGATAGTCGTTTCAACCGTCTCCAGTCCTGCCGCCTCAAGAGCGCTCTTAGCGTTTTTAACATTGACAACGGAATTTGGTTCACCATTGTTATAAATGATGCCTACCTTCTTGGCATTAGGAATAAATTTTTTAATGGCCTCAATTGTATTCTTTATCGCCTCAGGATGGGTATCAGATGTGCCGGTCACATTCCCGCCTGGCTTGTCCAAGCTTTGCACAAGCTGGGCTCCGACAGGATCCGTTATGGCAGTGAACAATATTGGAATATCTTTCGTAGCGTTGACCACTGCCTGAGCACTTGGTGTTGCAATTGCCAAAATCAGATCATCCTTGTCGGCAACCAGGTTTTTGGCAATGGACATATTATTGTTCATGTCTCCTTGGGCATTTTGGTAATCAAGTTTCAAGTTCTTTCCTTCTACATAGCCGGCATCCTTCAGTGCCGCAATAAAACCTTCTCGAGCCGCATCAAGGGACGGATGCTCGACAATTTGTGAAATCCCTATTTTTACAACTTTCTCGTTTTTCTCCTTTGCTTCTCCGCTAGTTTCCTTACTTCCCGCTCCACATGCAGTTAGTAACATTAACATTACACACACCAAAAGTACTAGACTCTTTTTCACCTATAAATCCCCCTAAATTATGTATTCTACTAATAAAAAAAGGTTAACCTCCTCATTCTAAAAATTTATAATATTCAGATTTTATCACGCATAATATTTCCGGGCAATAGTACCTTTCTATTATATGAGGATTTATTCTAGTACGTTTTACCTACATTCCGTTCCATAAATTTCTGGTTTTAATACTAAATTTCGGAAAATAATAAAAGAAGAGTAAAACAAGATCCACTGCTGGAGGAAGTAGATTTGGAACATACTTGGTTTTCCTTGATACCCTTTCTAATTGTCATTTGCATGTCTATATGGATAAAAAACATTCTGCCTGGTCTGGTAGTCGGTCTTCTTGTTAGTTCCTTCCTTGTGTCTGCCCATTTTTTAGGCGGTGCCCATCAGGCCGTCACCTATATCGTCACAACCTTGTCTAATGAGACGAACATGAAAATTATCGGGTTTCTTTATTTATTTGGCGGTCTTGTGGGGATGATGAATATTTCCGGCGGGATAAAAGGTTTTTCTGAATGGATGGGAACGAAGATTAGAACGGAAAGGGGCCTGCTCGGATTCATCTGGCTTACCCTTCCATTTACCTTTATGATGCCAATGTTTCGAATCATGATGATTGGTCCAGTCGTCAAATCTCTTGCTAAAAAAATAAACATCCCGAAGCATAAGGTAGGGCTGACGATGGATATTTCCACAGAATCCGTTATCGTCCTTTTACCAGTTGCGACGGCCTTTGTGGGATTTATGGTTTCGTTAGTTGAAGGCAGCATAAGAGGACTTCAAATCGGTCAATCAGCGTATCAGATTTTTTTACTGAGTATTTTGTTTGATTTTTTTGCGATTACGATGCTTGTCATTGGACTCTTTCAAACCTTTTGGTCACCTTCTAGAAAATCAAAGGATTCAGGCCTAAATAACGAGCAAGAACTGTTGGAAGAAGAGCATGAATTTCACCGGAAGGGAATTAAAAGAGAATTATCTCTAGTCAAATCACAGCCATGGAATTTGATTTTTCCAGTCTTTTTTCTTTTAGGACTTTCTTTGTTTCTTTTATGGAAGGATGGCATTGCCAAAGGGGCAAAAACCGTTTTCGATGCCTTTTCGAAGGCTGATGCCACCTTTGTCATGCTTCTAGCCGTATTTATTACGCTAGTATTATCCTTTGCTTTCTATATCTTAAGACGGCTTCCTTTAAATGAACTTTTGTACCATTTTTATGATGGCGGCAATCAAATGATGGAGGCCATCAGTTTGCTTGTTTTGATCTGGTCCCTGACTCTTGCGGCCAATGATCTTGGTTTTTCAACTTTTATAAGTTCAACATTAGGATCCTTTTTACCACCTTTTTTGACCCCGGCAACCATTTTTTTGCTTGGTTCCATTACAGGGTATTTTATTGGTTCATCATGGGGAACGTGGGGGCTGTTTATGCCATTAGGAATATCCTTGGCTTCGGCTACCAATGCTTCCATTCCGTTAACCGTCGGTGCAGTGTTTGCCAGTGGCGCATTTGGCGCTTTAGCTTCCCCATTAGGCGATACGACGATTACGACTGCATCGATTCTCGATTTGCCTCTTGTCGATTATGCGCGTTATAAAATGAAGGTATCTGCTTTGGGAGGGATTATTGCTATTGTGCTGTATCTTGTTTGTGGTTTCTTTATTTCTTGAAAATGAACTCCATGCATGAATTGTTCCCCCTGAATAGCTCACACTAATAATTAAAGGATAAATTTAAGGAGTGAGCTTCTTGAAGAAAATTGGTTTGGTTTCTATCGTATTAGCGGCTGCCCTTTTAGGTGTAACCGGCTGTAATAATGATAAAACAATAAATAACAGCAGAAACAATCTAGGAACAAACAATACAAACAATGTTTCCAACCAAAACTTGCGCGTATCAGCACGCGCTAGTGATAATGTGGAAAGCCTAAATGAAGTCGACCAGGCCCATGTCATCCTTCGTAATAATAATGCCTATGTTGCGGTCAGTTTAAAAAATAACACTGGAAATACAGGAACTGATGTAATCGGCACCAATGATGGTACAGCGGGGACGAGAGATACCAGCACAAATAATATCGACCGTACCAAGCTTGGAGGCCGTAAGGTTGGATCTGGCGATAATACCAATTATAAAAAAGCGGCTTCTCCTCTTGATAAAAAAATTGAAAGACAAGTACGTGCTGCTGATCGTTCCATTGACAATGTGTATATTTCTTACGATACCGCTTTCTTTGGCCAAATGACAAATTATACGAACGATTTACGCAACGGAACAAACAGAGACGGTGTTTGGAACGATTTTACGAATACGATTAATGGGGTTTTTAGATAAAGCTGCCGAATTTTATTCGGCAGTTTTACTTGATTTACTTTGTTAGCTCCCTTTTGGCTTTTTGGGCAATAAAATGGTCTTTTCATTTACCAGGGGGCCTCTTTTCCTGGCCTCTTGGGCAATGAAACGCCTTTCATTTACCATGGAACCTCTTTTCCTGGCTTCTCTGGTAATGAAATATCTTTTCATTTACCATGGAACCTCTTTTCCTGGCCTTATGGGCAATGAATCACAGACTATTGCTAGAAAAGATTTGCTTTTCAGAGGAAATTCACCGTAAATGCTTCAAGCGATAAACGCGCCAGTCACCTTCTTTTATTTGCACTATGTTTGGCTGTTCTCGACCTTCAGGAAGAACATAAACAAAAGCCTGATAGTCTGTAATTTCGGTATGTACTGATTGAACAACTCTATCGTAATAATTGTCTTTCCCCGGACCATAGTATTCTTCGAGAAGGTCCAGGTCCTGAAGTTCATCATCATTAACCTGATATAGCTCCCCATATACCCGGTGGCAGCTGGACTGAACTAAATAGGGATATCCACTCCCAGAATCCAATAGGGTACCGTGTGTCCAACAATTATCTGCCAGACATTCAGCATTTTTAAGGAGATGGTGATTCCGTTCATACCTTCTTAACGTGCCATAAACAAATACCAAATGCTTCTCCAACCTCAGCCCTCTCTTCTAACAAAAAAGATTTGATTTCTCCATTATAACTGTTTTAACTTCAAAGCCATTTGGATTTTTAACTATTTCCTCTTTGGTAATAACATAACCAATAGATTCATAAAAACGAACATTATGGGATAAACCCGCCCTTACCTTACATTCTGCCTTATTTTTTCCTTGTTTAGTTGCATAGTTTTCAAGCCACTTTAACATTGACTTCGCAATGCCCTTCCTTCTTGCAAATGGCGGAACCGATACCCTTGAAAAATATATCGAATCGTCTTGTAACCTATATCTTAAAGAACCCACAGGGACCTCGTCTAAAAAACATAAAATGAAACTCTCAGAACCATTTTGAAATGACTTTCTAAGAATATCAATCGGTTCATTAACTGCACTAGAAGGAACATCAAGATAGCGATACTCTTCAAAGGCTTCCTTCATCAGTTGATGGGCAATAACAATTTCATCTTCATTTCCTATTCTAATTTCAATACCCATAATTAACGATTTCCCCCCTAGTAAACTTTAACTCTTCCATCCTGTAAATGAGTTCAAGGAAAAACAATGGAACCGGATAATAGGGACAGACTGACTGTCCCCATTAGCTTCCATTTTATTGGTTACTTGTTTTGGCTTTTTTGTGCTTTTAATGCTTTCTTTGCAAGCCCGCTTTCTCCAGCAAACTCTACATCCGCTTTTGGCATAGCATCATTATTTTTAAATTGCTTATTCTTATTTTTCGCCATTTTTTACCCCCCTTTAATTTTGTTTTTACCTTGGATGCCCGATATTGGGATCCACGATTTTAGTTTGCTTTCTTTTTGGGTTGCTATGCTTAATGATGACTTAGTAAATCAGCTGTGCAAGTCTAAAATATTACGAAAAACCTTCGGCGTAAGACGAAGGTTCAAGAAACTTGTTTATACTGTTTTTCAGTTATCATGTTAAAAGGAATTGGCACTGTTTTTTTTAAATCCATAGTACGTCCCATAAATTTTTCGTTACTTCACTATATTAAGCCGTTGCTGTTGTTAGGTATTTTTCTTCTAATGTCTTCTTTAAGAATAAAGCGACTTCGAGCATTCCGTATTTTCCAGCTTTTGCTTCTGCATCAGAATTATAGTTCGTGTTTGTATTAATATCGTAAGTAAAAATTTCACCTTCACCATTTTTGATGAACTCGATTCCAGCAACTTGAATATTATTACCAACTAGAACCTTTTTATATTTTTCTAAAATATCGTCCGCAAACCCTTCAATGATTTGGAACTTTGGTTTCTCTTCTACCTCTTCTCCTACCGGGCAGAATAAATCGCCAATTTGGCATGCGTCTGCTGGGCAAAGTTCAAATCCTTCTGAAGTATCAACCTTTACAGCATAAACAAAGTTTCCTCCTACAAACTCACAGCGGGTTATGTAGCTTTCAGGAGATTGAATGTATTCTTGAATAAGGGTAATGCCATCGACCGGTTCTTCGAAATTTGGTCCCTCTACATAAGCTTTTAAAGCTTCTACACTATGGAATAATTGAACACCTAAGCCTTTACCGGCACGATTATGCTTCGTAATAAAGGGCTGTCCTGCAAATGCTTCGGCTGATTTTATAATGTTTTGTTTTCCAACCGCTGCAATCGTTTTTGGAGTCTTAACACCATACTTATTTAACTCTAAATATTGTAAAACCTTACTAACTTCTAGCTTTAGAGCGCTCGTTCCATTTAACACCGTACGTCCATGTGCTTCAAGCCAAGCTAATACTTGCCCAGAAAATTCAGCTGCAAAACGATGATCACGTGTATGAGAAGATGCACTCATACGGCTATAGAAGATTCCTTCTGGCGGCTCTTTTGATAAATCTAGCGCTCCTTCGTCTAAATGCCATTCTTCATAAGGAACACCAAGTTCCTCTAACCTTTTTGTTAAATGGACTGTCCACTCACTATTTTCATGTATCACATATACCTTGCTCATCTATAAGTCCCCTCACTAATTCTTTATTAAACTACGTTTTTGTTCAACTAATGGCATAACTTGCTTTGCAAAGCGTTCCATTTCCTCTAGCTGAGGTGAAAATTGTAATAACAATAGGTTTAAGCCAGCTTCTTCATATTGTATAATTCGATCTGCAATTTGCTCAGGTGTTCCAACTAAGTTCGGCCGCAGGCCGCGATTGGATACAGAGTAATCTTGTAATTGGATTTGTTGCTCTAAGTGTGATTTAGTGGTGAAATCCTTAAAGCCAGCATATCCGCTAGTGTCTTTCACAGTCGTGATTTTTTCAAGCTCAGCCAGAGCCTCTTCTTCTGTATCTCGGCAAATAACATAAGCAGCCATTCCGAAAGAACTAAAAGGCTTATTGCCAGTTTGTTCACGGCGTGCCTTCATATCGGCTATTTTTCGATCAATCTCTTCAACTGTTCCACCGTGCATAACATAAGCATCACATTTTTCTGCAATGGTTTGCTTGCCTTTTTCACTTTCACCGCCTGCATAAAGAATCGGATTTGGTCTTTGAACAGGTTTCGGTGCAAGCTTGGTTTCCTTTAAATCGTAAAATTGACCAGAATAATTGAAGGTTTTTTCTGTCCATAAACCTTTTAGTACATCAATAAACTCTTCGGTACGAGCATAACGCTCATCATGTTCTGTAAAAATACCTCCATATTGACGTGCTTCTTCTGCCCACCAAGCTGAAACAACGTTAAGAGTAAAACGGCCGTTACTGATTTGATCAATATTAGCTGCCATTTTTGCTGCTACAGCAGGATTATGAAAACCTGGGCGTATCGCGGTCATTATTTCAATTTTTTCCGTCACCGCCGCAAGTGCTGCTGCTGTAGACCAAGCTTCAAGAGAATCATACTCCGGTCCTTTAATATCATTTAAATATAATTCAGCTATTAAAGTAGTCGAGTATCCCCACTTTTCAGCCGATTGGATGACTTTTTTAGTATACTCAAAGGTTGGAGGCATATTTTCAACTTCCACATTTCGTAACCAGCCTCCAAAAATCGGTAACCAAAAACCAAATTTCATATGTATTCTCTCCTCTACTATTCTAATTCTCTAGTTTTCCTATTATTTAAGTAGGATTTATTTATAAATTAAAAACTCTCCTCCTAAGAAGAGAGTTTTATTACTCTCTTCTCATCTTTCAAGCGATGTGCTTGATGGAATTGGCACAGTATTCATAAGAACCTGCTGCCGAGGCTTCAAAGGGCCAGTCCCTCCACCTCTCTGGATAAGAAGAAAAATGTACATTCAATTTTTAATTAACTAATGTGATAATAGTTTAAATTCTTCGAATTGTCAATAAAATATTTCTAAACCCGAAATGTACAACTTTTAAACACGGTCTATATGAAAAGATAAAAAAACTCCCCCTACTAATAAAGGGAAAGTTGATGAAAATTATTTTTTTATATAATGAAGCATAGCAAGCTGGCCTAATTTTTCTACTTTGGTTAAGGTGTATTTTTGAGTGATATCATCTCCGTTATATAGGGAAATTCCCTTCCCTAAAATAATAGGTGCAATGGCCAGTTGGATTTCATCAATTAAATTTTCTTTGAAAAATTCACGAGCTAAATTTCCTCCACCAATTAACCATATATCTTTACCAGGCTTTTGTTTTATATTATTAATGAAAGTTTTGATATCTTCATCAATAAATGATGCATATTCATCTGAGCCACTTACAGATTTAGAAAACACATAATTTTTATAATCGCTATAAGGATAATCGATATCAAATCCACGTACGACATCATAAGTTCCTTTTCCCATTACAACAGTGTCAATTCTTTCAAGGAGTGAATTGTAGCCAGAATCTCCTTCTACTTCAGTTGATTCTAACCATTCTAATGTACCATCCTCATTTGCAATATAGCCATCAATTGAAGTACCAATGTACAAAATAATGTTTCGCTGTTTTTTCATGTATTATCTCCATTCCTTTGTTTCAGATGAAACATAAGTATCCTTTTATTCGATAATACTTGTCATTATATAAAAAGGATGAAATCATGCAAAAGTGTAAAGACTTTTAGGTATCAGAATGTAAATTAATAAGTTATGTAACTGATGCAACATTACACAGATTGTTGAAAATGGTATTGATATATATAAAAAAGAAAAACATAAAAATTAGAACAACTACCCATGTGAATGGAGGATTAAATATACTTCTCCTAATTTCATCGCTCATAATATTTTACACAATCGCAATCCTTATACCTAAACGTATATCATGGCTGCAAATCTGGTCTACTACGTTATTTTCCCTTGTGCTTGAGAATTTTTCAAATATGATATTAGATTTGAAATTAAACCTGTTCGGCTATATCGGACCAGGTAATCAATGGACTGGATTTCTTCCCATTTTCCTATACCCACCTGTAAATACGATCTATTTAAATTACTTTCCATTCAAAAAAACAAAATTTTACAAGTGGGGGTACATAATTGGCTGGACAGCTTTTTGTCTTGTATATGAAGTTGCTGCACTAAGATCTGGATTTTTTTACTATACAAAATGGAAACTGTGGCACTCGGCTTTGAGCTATCCGGTATTACTTCTAATGCTGCTTGGAAATTATAAATTGACTGAATGGCTGCACCGGCATGCTACCAAATTTTAAGAATGGCTTTACCTACTACGCCAGCCTATTAGAACAAATCTTCAGAAATTTAGTTGGTGGTTATTATGTTCACTATTATAATTGGCTTTATTTCAATTTTATGTGCTTGGAAGTGGGGGGATTGGAAAAACTATAGATTTTATTTACCTACTATCCAGTTTTTCATTATGGGTGACATGCTTTACAACTTGTTTACTTGGAATTATCACTTATGGTCATACCCGCATCCACCCAATTTATTACCCAATCATTTGCTCACTAACCTATTCATAATGTTCGCGATTTATCCAAGCACAATGCTTATCTTTTTATACCGTTTTCCTAATGAAAATTTACTCAAGCGACTGTTCTATATATTCATATGGATTGTGTTATGGTTAAGTTTTGAATTAGTTATGGTTTTAAATGGTTTATGTGTTTATAGTCACGGTTGGACTTACGGCTGTTCGATAGTCTTTGCATGTATTATGGTACCGATATTGATACTACACCATAAACGTCCTATGTGGGCGTATTTGGTGTCAGTCCCAATTACAGTGTTTCTGCTTTTATGGTTCCATGTTCCTGTTTTAAATGATAAATAAACTTATTACATAAGCCGGAGGAACGGTTTTATTAATACTCAAACTTGCTCATCAAGATCGATAAAATAATGGTCCTTACGATAGGACACTGCTTCCATGGTTGCTATTAGATTTTTTTCATGATAAATATCGATTCGATAGAATCCGGTACGATAGTTTCGTTTAATCTCAGTTGCACAGGCCACTATCTTGTCTCCAGGTTTAGCTGCTTCAATAAACTTGATGGTGGTAGAGAGTCCTACCGAGGTTTTTCCATACGCATTACAGGCTACCGAAAATGCATGGTCGGCTAAAGCATAAATAACTGCTCCGTGTACTGTTCCATATGCATTTACCATATGACTTTGCACATCTAGCATTGCTTCTGCAAAACCTGACTCAAATTTTGTTAACTGAATGCCTAAAGACTGAGCAAACGGATCGTTTTTAACTTGCTTATAAATTTGTTCGTAGTGTTGTTCATAAATTTGATACTCATCAATTTTATTCTTCACAATTACCCACCCCTTGAATTTTTTGCATTGGATTAAAAAATCATTTGAACCAAAATCATGTAAATAATTGTTCCCCCTGCTATTGAAAGAAGCATCTGTTTCTTCCATATGTGAAGCAGAGCAACTACCGCTACTCCAATAAATTCAGGAATACCATGGCTTCTAGATAGTAAACTTACATCCTTAAAACAATAAATGACCAAAAGCCCGATGACCGCCGATGGCAGCACTTTTCCGAGATACTGTACATAATTCGGTGTGGGTTTACCTGATGGGAAAACGATGAATGGAAGAAACCTTGTAAGCATTGTCCCTAAAACAACCATGGTAACCATAATAATCTGCTGAATTACATTCATCGTCATATCGCCTTAGCCTCAACTTTCTCCAATGACTTTCTAGACAGGGTAAGGAGCCCTAAAATTGCTATCATAGCAGGGATAAGAAAAGAATTTCCTCCAAAAATAATTAGACAGACAATTGAAGCTCCCAGACCTACGAGTGAACTTATATGTTTTTCTTCCTTCATCCATTGTTCAATAAAGATAACCACAAAAAGAGAAGTCATGACAAAATCGAGCCCTTCTGTATTGAACTTGATAAAAGAACCAAAAATGCCTCCAAGAGTTGCACCCAATACCCAATAGAAATGATTAAGCAGGGTAACAAAGAACATAACCCAGCCTTTATCGACATTCATCGGAACATTAATCGTATTATTGATCGCAAAAGATTCGTCGCAAAGTCCAAAAATCATATACCACTTTTTCTTCCCCACTCCACCATACTTATTAAGCATTGAAATGCCATAAAACAAATGTCGTGCATTCACCATCAAAGTTAGAAAAAGAGCATTAATCGGATTGAATGCTCCAATTAAAAAATTTGCTGCAACAAACTCCATTGAACCTGCAAAAATTGTGAAACTCATCAAAATTGGATAAATTGCACTGAAACCCAATGAATTCATATAGATTCCATAAGCAATTCCTAAGAAAACAAATCCTGCTAAAATGGGGACTGTGTACGGAAAAGCTACACGGAATGCAATCCATAATTGATTTCTTTTTTTCATCCTAATTCACATCCTAGATGTCTAAATTTTCTTTAATTTAACATACAAATTCCATACAAAAAACAAGATAATTGTATGTATTACAATTATCTTAATAAAGAAAAAATCCCCTCATTTTATAAAAATGGGGGCACAGATAGATGTTTTCTCTTTAAATAAAGCAAAGTCGGTTTAAAACACCGTTCTAACAATTCAACATTAGAATTCCATACAAAAAATGATATGATTGTATGGAATATGATATTAGAGGTGTAGTATGCCGGTAAATTCATTTGAAAATTATCCAATGTCTTGGAAACCTGATAAGAAAGCCTTAAAACGTCCTTATTATAAATCTCTTGCATCATTACTTGAACAGGATATAATAAATGGCTATTTAGCACCCGGGACAAAGTTACCTCCGCAACGAGAGTTAGCAGATTTTCTAGACATAAATTTCACCACTATTACCCGTGCCTACAAAATATGTGAGGTAAAGGGATTAATTTATGCCGTTACGGGAAGTGGAACCTTCGTAGCTCCTAATGCCGCCCGTTCCATAACCATTTCCAAGGATAAAACGGCCAACCTCATTGAGCTTGGATTTGTGGCATCTTTTGAGCAAACCAATGCTATTGTAAAAGACATTATCCCAAATGTTGTGGAGAAAAAATATTTGGAACAGCTACTGAATTACAACGATCCAACTGGCATTCCACATCAAAAAACGGCTGCTCTAAACTGGATGGAATCTTTTGGTATTCACACTGACCAAGAGCACACAGCCATTGTTTCTGGTACCCAAAATGCGTTAGCTATTGCCTTGACTGCTTTGTTTGAGCCTGGTAATAGAATTGCAACCGATATTTACACTTTTTCGAATTTTATCGATTTGGCAAAAATGTATCATATTCAATTAGTCCCCATTCTTGGAGACCAGTTTGGTATGCTACCAGGCGAACTAGAGAAGCAGTGCTGCCAAATAAATATTCATGGGATTTTCCTGATGCCCTCTTGCAGTAATCCTACCACAGTTAGGATTACAGAGTTTCGAAAGCAAGAATTAGCTGAGGTCATCCGTAAGCATCGATTAATTTTGATAGAGGATGATATACATGCGTTTCTGACGGCTGGTATTCTTTCCGATTACCAGCAGCCAATGTTCAATATACTTCCAGAACAGACGGTATATATTTGTGGTACCTCTAAGTCCATTTGTTCAGGATTAAGAGTCGCCTATATGGTCTATGGGGATGCCTTACGTGAGAAAATTTTGCGGGCAATTTTTAACATCAATGTGAAAACTTCTTCTTTAGATGCAGAGGTGATCACAGAACTCATTTTGACAGGGAAAGCTCATGAAATTATTACTGAAAAGAAACAGCTGGCACAGTCTGTGAATGATATTTATTCGGAATATTTTCCTTTAGAAAAGAATGTTGGACATCCACTTAGTTTTTATCGTTGGCTTCCAATTCAGGGGCATAACGATGCGTTCCATTTGGAAACGGAATTGAAGAGTTACGGTATTCGAGTTTTTCATTCTGATCGTTTTTTGAGCGGACAGACCACCGTTGAAAAGTATTTACGTATTGCCCTTTCTTCTACAAACTCTTTAGATGAGTTAAAAATGGGATTAAAAATATTAAAACAGTATCTCACAAAAAATGAATCCTCAGTTTATAGCAGAAATTTATAACAAATTATGGCAGATAGAACTATAACTCTTGCATTAAGTTAGTTCACTAAACAATTATTTAGTATAATTGATAATATCAATATGTTAATGGAAATAGGGGGATTATTATGCCATTTTCAAATACAAATTCATACAATTGGAAGCCATTTTCAACTTCACCGCCACCATCGTTTACTCCAGATGTTGAAACCGAACTGTATATGCTTATATTAAAAACAGATTAAGAATCTGCGAAATATAAGCTGTTTCGCAGATTCGAAGGAGTAAACGATGAAATCTAACATTCAGTTTATATTATCAATGATTATTTTCGGTACAATTGGTTTAGTTGTAAGATACATTGATTTATCTTCGAGTGAAACAGCTTTACTAAGTAGTTCAATCGGATGCTTATTTTTAATGTTCGTATTTTTTGTGATGAAAAAATCCATTCCGTGGAAATTAGTGAAAGCCAATGCTTCCGTCTTATTTCTTTCTGGTATTGCATTAGGAGGGAATTGGATTTTCCTGTACCGATCCTACGAATATACAACAGTCACTAATGCAACATTAGCCTATTACTTTGCACCTGTGTTTGTCATGATTCTCTCACCAATTATCCTTAAAGAACAATTACCTATCAAAAAGATTGTTTGTATTGGTGTCGCGATAATAGGTATGTTATTGATTGTTGGAAATGGCATAAGTGCATCTGGAAAAAGTGATCTACTTGGGATCTTTTTTGGGTTAGTTGCAGCTGCATTTTACGCTGCATTACTGTTATTGAATAAATTTATCCAAAACATAGCCAAGTTAGAGATTACAATCATCCAACTTGGAACAACTGCTTTACTTCTCTTGCCCTATGTGCTTTTTACGGAAGGATTCGGTATCTTGGAAGTTTCAGGATCATCCATTCCCTTTATCATACTGTTAGGGATTGTTAACACTGGTATTGGATTTTGGTTATTTTTCTCTGGTATGCAAAAGTTAAAGGGACAAAGTATTGCTATGCTAAGCTATGTAGATCCATTTGTAGCAATACTGATTTCAGGGGTAATCTTACAAGAACAAATGACTATTATTCAAATGTTTGGCGGGGCATTGCTTTTAGGTTCCACATTTGTTAGCGAAAATCAATCAATAAAATTTTCAAAACCATTAATGAAAAAACCAGCTAAATAACGTAATTGTAATAAAAAATGACAGGGTGTAATTTATTTCGTTAGATTTCATACCTGTCATTTTTTATCTTCTTTATTTTATAATCAAATTTCCCCTACTCCGCTAGTCTTATTTTTTAAGATGTAAATCGTACCTTTATCAAATCCTTTATATAGGTAACAGCCTCAAATTGCTAATTGTGGTTACCTACACATCTATTTCTTCATTTACCAATCCGATACAATAGTTTATTTTTGTATGATTCAACAAAAATGCCAAATAATAAATGAGTGCATGGTTTAATTAATTGAGGTGATATTATGCCAATCCTCGAAGTTGATGAAAGCAGCCTTTATTACTCTGTTAAAGGAAATGGGATCCCTATCATTTTTATTCATCCGCCTGTTCTCACTTCCACAAACTTCATATATCAGATAGAAGAACTATCCAGGTATTTCCAGGTCATTACCTTTGATATACGGGGACATGGAAGGAGTCCTTTTTCAATCAAACCCGTTACTTATCCACTCATCGTAGAGGATATAAAAAAACTAATGAACCATTTGGGCATTAAACAAGCATTTTTATGTGGCTATTCAACAGGAGCATCTATCCTATTGGAATTTTTGTTATCAACATTAACAGGGCATATTTTAGGTGGAATCATTATTAGTGGAATGTCTGAAGTTAGTGACTGGCGTCTAAAAAACAGAATCCTTCTTGCTAAAAACCTTTTAAAGATCGGGGCATTGCCCGCTTTGGCTTGGTCAATATCAAAAAGCAATTCAGATACCGAAGAGTTATTCGAGAAGATTTTACTTGAAGCTAAAAAAGGAGATGCAAGGAATATCTTGCAATACTATGATTACAGTTTGGACTATAACAGTTCGAATCAACTTGAAAGAATCAATAAACCTATTTCCCTCATATATGGCGAAAAGGATAAACCATTTTTTCGTTATGCAAAACAATTACATAGTAAACTTCCTCAAAACGAAATAACCTTTGTTGATGGCATTAAACATCAGCTCCCAACAAAAGCAGCGGGTGAATTGAATAAAATTATTTATCAATTTATTGAGAAAAATTCTAGGAAATGGGGTGAATAAGCTTGGATGTCAAACTATTTCGTGTAATAAATTTACTTTCCGGACGTTATTTGGTTATCGATAAATTAATGATACTTATTTCCTACAAGATCAAATTTGTTTACTTATTTATTTTAGTGATTCTGCTTTTTAGAAAAAGGAATTTATTTAATGAAGCAGTAGTGACTATCGTCATTACATTATTCTTGCATTTTATAACTAAGTTATTTTATTTTAAGCCACGTCCAATTACAGACAGGAGAGTACGAATACTTACTCCCTCTAAAGTCGATTCTTCCTTTCCTAGTAAACATACTTTACTAACTTTTGCCGTTTCAACAGTAGTCTTCTTTTATCAACGCACCGTTGGATCCATTTTGTTGGGGTTCTCGGTTTTAACGGGATTGTCACGAATTTGGATAGGACACCATTATCCCTCTGATATTGCAGGAAGTGCAGTTTTAGGTTCTTTTACAAGTACGATTATTCATAAATTATTACAAATTTCAAAAAGAAAATAGTGCGACATCAAATTTATATGAGTATTGTATGCTATTCAAAATTCAGTGGGTCAATAAATTTTGATCCTCTAGTTTTTGTACTTAACAACCGTTCCTGCGATAGTGTCATAAACAGTCTGTTTATTTTTGTTCATCAAGGGGCTTAACAAATTAATGAATACAAGTCCGTATACCGTTATCAATAATATATTAATTAAATAATCAGGGTAATTAGAAGGTAAGACAATGTGCCAAATCGTAAAATGTGACAGCTCCCATGGGGCAAATTTAAGTGCAGAACGGAAAAGCGAGCGCTTCAGACCGATTGATCGACCATGGACGCCCATTACCAAAATCCCCATTTTTCGTTTTCCCCATGTCGCATGGAATTTCCCTCCTTCACTTATGGAAAAATATAGATAAACAGGTAGTGTAATTAATAGAAATCCGGTAATTTCCGCTGACAAAGAATTTGCTGTAAACAATGGTATCAGCAACGGTCTTGCAAAAAAAGATAGTACGAAAAGCAGCAAGAGGTAACCCAAAATAATAACGTAGTCCCATAAAAAAGCGATGATTCGCGTGCCGAGTGATACGTTTTTTAATCTTTCATTTCGGACCTCCGTTGAATTCACCTCCATCTTCATATTCCTGGACAGTAGTTTCATTTAAGACTATTTGGATATGAAGGATTATATGCAATAATTTGACCAAAATAAAAAAACTCCTTCTTTTTGAAAGAATGGCCGCTTCAAGTGAACAGACGAATACTACTTTGTAAATATTCATCAAAAAGGCCATAGATTATATCCATGGCTTTTTTGATTATTCTCTATGCCTCAACCTTATACCTGACCGTCACCAGTTCAACAATTAGCCACGTTTATTGGCACAGGTCCAATCCATGTTATCCAATTCCTTCTTCGCTATGGTATGCTAGCGCTGCTGGATCAGTATTGCCAAACGTTAGATACCATGGCTCTCCTAATGATCCTCCCTCGGAAGCAGGTGGTACTATTTCATCGAACATCTTACTTTCAACGTCGTATCTCCGTACTGAACCTGTTGTTTCTACACTTCCGCCCGTAATGGGGACAAACAGTTTTCCGTCTGGTCCAAACAAGATTGCCTGGGCGAAGGCGCGAGGCTCGTTGACAGAATAGAGGTCAATCCTGTCCTCATCGAGATATTCGCCCGTTTCGCCATCGAAGACTAGGATTTTGTCTGTGTCCATTACTCCTGGGCGAATTTCTTGGAAACTGGTAATATAGAGTTTGCTTCCGTCTGGATTAAAGACCAATCCTTCCGGACGGTGGAGATTGTTTTCGCTGTTACTTTCAATGAACACATCGAGGAAATCCCCTGTATTCGGGTCGAAGCGCAGCACCCAACCGCTATTCGGATTTGAAATGTCAAAGACAGAAACATACAACAAGCCATCCGGACCAATCACTACACCGCGTGGATAGAACGGCTCACCGAAGCCAGAGTGGTCTAGATTACCAAAAAACACCCCGGTGGTGCCATCATACGTCCGTATTTGTCCCTGTTTGTTCCCATGGTCCATAAAGTCTGCGACAAACAAGACGTTGTCGTCAGAGAGAATAATACCTCGCGGTGCAAACGGGGCGCCATCTTTTTCTTTGGAACTGACCAACTCACCCAGAAACTGCCCGGATTGTCCGCTATACTTCAAAATGTTGCCGTTATTCCTTCGGACGTTCTGATTTGCGACAAGAAGATTATCCT
This sequence comes from Neobacillus sp. NRS-1170, assembly GCF_050468025.1. Taxonomy (NCBI): domain Bacteria; kingdom Bacillati; phylum Bacillota; class Bacilli; order Caryophanales; family Bacillaceae; genus Neobacillus; species Neobacillus sp. NRS-1170. The sequence goes on from NZ_JBITPF010000076.1 coordinate 89,472, forward strand.
CATGGTCGAAGAGAAGTCCTCGAGGACCACGCAACCCGCCGCTTCCAGGTACGACAAAGGCGCCAAGAAACTGCCCTGTTTCTGGATCGAAAGCCTTTACGGTGTTGTCACTGCCGTCACCGATATAAAGTAGGTCTCGCCCAGTGCTAGAAGGACTGAAGCCCGGCAAACCCTTGTAAATTAAATTATCTTTTTTTTGCAAATACTATCTTTCCTTTTATAAAGTATTTTTTTAAGTAAAAAATAAATTTTTACTTAATTTAACTTATGAGGACAAGAACTTTTTCGAAAGGGACAACCTTACTGATAAATTAACACAAATTCTGTATTCAGGGGGACAAATTCAGATGTATTAATGTAAATGCCCTTCTTTGAAACTAGCAACCAGTGATAGCACAGAAACTAAACTCCAGTTTGTTCAAAATTAAAGACCGTCGTAGCGATCAATAGGTTACAAACCCATGGGGATCCCACCTTCAATTGAAGCACCCGTAAGTGGAACAAGAAAAAGAGTTGCTTCAGCAACTCTTTGTTAAACACAAGCACTTGCTAGTTTAATAATTTGACGGATACAGCTGGACAGTTGCCGTTTCTCATTCTTACTTCGAAAATATTATAGTAATGAATTTATTTAAAGGAGATGATTTATATGTCCGATTCACACAAACACCACCACCACGACTGTTTTCAATATACCGCTCTTGGAAATTCCATTGCATTTGGAGTAGGTGCTTCATTTGGAGTTGGTGCTCTTAAGAATTACGGATATGTTAATTACTTTCGTGACTTCTTGGCAACGTTATTCCCATGTGTGAATTTGATTAATAGTGCCCAACCTGGTTTTAGTAGCAGTGATTTGCTTCAGCAGCTGCAACACAATGACCCAGTCACAAGACAAGCAGTAAAAAAAGCAGATTTAATCACTATTAGTATTGGTGGTGGCGATTTATTGGATTGCTTACCTAAACCCCGCACTGAAATTCCTGCCTGTTTATCAAATGCGGTTGCAGCTTTTGCCCAAAACTGGCCACTAATTATGAAAGAAATTCGAAAAAGTATTCAATCAAATGCAGAAATACTCGTAATGACTGTTTACAACCCTTTCATAGGTGGCACCCCATTTTTTATGCTGGCAGAGCCATTTATACAGGAAATTAATGATGTGATTATAGCAAACCGTTTCACTTTTCATTATAAAGTGGTTGATGTACATGCGGATTTTCTGGGACAATTTACCAATACCACCCAACCGAAGGTCTGTATTTGGACCCATTCCTGTCCATCGCTTGATCCACACCCTACCGACGCAGGTCATTTAGAGATTGCTCGCTTGCATGAATTAAAATACCTTAAAAATCATCCGGACAAGCTACATCTTGTAGATGATGATGATCAATGCAGTGACGACAGCAGCAACGAAAGTAGTGACTAACAACTTAAATTAAAAGTAGGATCAGACCGCCTAATTTTTATAGTGCGGTCAATAGTTGGAATAGATCTTAAGGAGCCTTTTAACTTTATCTAACCAATTAAAGGGAATCATGTTTTTGATTATAACGTTTTTTTCAATTTCTGAACTTCAACAAGTTCTATTTTATAATTTTCAATTTGTTGTATTTCACAATATCCACTCTCATAAATCCATTTAATTTTATACATTTCACCAGCAAATATAACAATATCATCAATATACAATTGTGGAACCCCCTGCAAGCACTCTATATTTTCAAATAATTATAACTAAACAGATGGTTTCTGTAATTTGGGGGAATTGCCTACAATTAATCTTAATTCACTAAGCAAACTGTTATTGAATAACAAAAAATCCACAAATAATAAAAACCGTCGCCTACTGCCATGTTAGCACAAGAAGAAAGCTGCCAAAAATGGCAGCTCGTTCTTTAACTCTAGCACCCCTTAGTTTAAGTGCATTTCTTCACAAGTTTTATTGTTTCATACTTTGTTTTGTCTTGAAGAAATCCCCACCCTTTTGTTTTTCATCATCAGTTCCCCAATATATTTTTTTGTTCATTTGTTGTAGTCTCGGGATATGTTTTGAACAGTGAATATACGCTTCATCAACTTTTACCATAACCCACCGTTCAGGTTTGTTTCCTTCTTTTTCTTCAATATCATTTATTATCTCTTCATGAATATTAAATGAGCTTATTTGATTATTTTCTATAATAGCTGCCTTACCATTAACATGTAACCCTATGTTATTCTCAAAAAAATCTATAAACATTAGTCCTATATGGGGATTTTCTATGATGTTACCTAAACTTGCCATAACACCATTCCCTTTATATTCGGGATAAATTATTGTTTTATCATCAATAACACGTACAAAACCTGTTGAGCCAGCCCTAAAAGAGGAGTCACAGTTTCCATTAGAATCAGCCGTTGCTATGAACATCATACCTTGTTTCGATATAAACTCTGTCATCTTATTGTTTAGGTAGTTAAGCATTTGATTTTCATAAAAAGAGGATGCTCTCTTGGTTGTTCCACACTGTTCTTGAAGTAAATTTTCTCCTCTTGACATCGTCCAACATCCTTTTCAATAATTTGTCTATTATTTTAACACATAGTTTAACGAAATTTAGATATTGTTAAATTTCAAAGTATTGTGCTTATTGAAGTAATCTGCCACTTTAGTTGAATAACAAAAAAGCCGCCAGATATAGCAGCTCAATCGAACTTTTGCACCCAATAGGTGAGCAAGATATCCTAATAAAAATATTTTTCAATAATTAACTTCGCTCTTTCATCAATTTGGGAAGGTAACTCGTTGAGGGAAAAATATTTTAAATCCAAACTTTCACCATCATTCATAGCTAACTCACCACTTGTTTCTTCTGCCAAGTAAACACATATAACGTTGTAGACTTCATCACCGTTAGGATATTTAAAATATAGATTACTTCCCGACAAAATATCAATAAACTTTAATCTTATTGCTTTCAAGCCCGTTTCCTCAAAGAGTTCACGCTCAGCGGTCTCCTCTAATGTTTCGCCAATTTCCATTGCCCCACCTGGCAACCCCCATTCTTTTGTGTCGGAACGGTGTTGAAATAAAATCTCTTTTTTATCATTCATAACAATTATAGTAGCACCCACCAAAATTAATGGTCTGTTTCCGATTAGTTCTCGTATTTCCTTTGTGTACTCAGCCATTATTTTCTCACCCCTGTTGATAAAGACTGTTAAATTAATTCTCCTCTTATATACGAATGTCCTTCTTGAATTAACCTGCCCCGATAGTTGAACAGAATCTCCCGTTTCAATTTCGAGAATGAAGTCAATAATTCCTCTAAAAAAGAAAATTTAGGGAGAGATGTATTTTGTTATTATCAAAGGCATGGGAAACATATGAATCGGATAAACGAATTGAAGGATTTTCTCCACAAACATTAAAAGCATATAAACTCCAAGCCACATTACTTATTAGATATTTTAAGGATGTTAAACTTAATACTATAACCACAGCTCAACTTAAAGAATACCTTGCAAAGTCAAGCGAAACCTTAAAACCTTCAAGTTTGGCTCACCGAATACGTTTTATGAAATCATTATTTCGTTGGTCACATGAGGAGGGTCATATTTCAAAAAATCCCGC
>NZ_JBITPF010000077.1:0-2979 GCF_050468025.1 Neobacillus sp. NRS-1170
GTGTATTTTAACATCCGCTGTGAAATTTGGCTTAAACGATACCTTGATCAACGCCAGGATGGCGATGCAGCCATTTTTGTTACAGAACGGTATCCTCATCGAATGAGCATTGCCCAGATGAGATATATCATCAAACGAATATCGAATCGGGCACGGATCAATAAATCGATTCATCCGCACCAACTAAGGCACAGTTGTACCACTCATATGTTAAATAATGGTGCACCTCTTGAAGTTATCCAGAGCTTATTAGGTCATGAGAAAAGTGAGACAACAAGTATATACGCACAGTTAAGTGGGAGTTTAAGGCGAGAGCTTTATTGCAAGTATTTTTAAATTGAACTCAAAAAGCAATGCATTAAAAAGCATTGCTCTTCTTTAATTCTCGCACCCCGTTAGTTGAAGATCAATTATAATACGAATCCCTTATTGAAAGTCATCAGGTGCCCAAATAGCAATACCGTCTCCAGGAGTTGAAACTATCAGCCATTGTTCGCCACCATATACAGCACCATCTCCAACTTGCCAACATTCATACATATCATGGTGACCGTTTACAAACATAGTTAAACCAGATTGAAAAACCATAATAAGATGTGGTACGGTTTCACCTAATTTAACGTCTACAACTTTGTTCCTTCTTAGTTTAAAGACTAAATTGTATTCCTCCTCTTCAGTTAAATCCTCCATTTCATCTTCCGAGTTAGGAAAATCTTTAATTTCAGTAGGAAAAACAGTCCATTTTGTCCCAATGCTAAGCCAAAGATCAACTGGTTCTTGATTAGGTGTATAATGCAAAAAACGAATCAGAATTGAACCTGGTCCAACACCGAATTTAACTCCATCTAATTGACTTCCAACAAATAAATGTTTAAGTGCCCTTTCGGAAAATTCCCTTTGTTCGACATCCAAATATATCACTTCTTTCTTAACCAACATTTCTTTCTCTATTATTCAATACTCCTGAAACCATTTCCTTCTTTCACTAAACTGCTTACGTTAGTGCAACAAGAAAAAAGGGATCGCCGCAGCCATCCCATTCTTTAACTCTTGCAACCGTTAGTTGAATAAATACCCCCAAAATTAGAGTAATTTCCTATCATTAGCTATGGCACTTTCAAACAGTTCTTTATAATGATTTACACCAAGTTTTTTTTCAAGAAAGTTTATTTGCCTCCAAAATTCAGCTTCATTTATTCCTTCAAAATCTTTTGTCAGAAAGTACGCTAGATTGTGAAATACCTGGGCAATATGGAAAGCCTCTTCATGAGTGCTATTATTTTTTATATCTAAAAATGCTTGATATATCAAAACTTTATAGCGTACTTTTTTTTATTTTCCATTCTACACCTCCAGTATGATATGAAATATTTCAATTTTTTTGTTCAACTAATGCATGCTTTAATTGCTTAAGAAAGGCTATATATTAGGCGAAATTTACTCATTCTATTCATTATCAGATTGTGGTCAAACAAAAATGCTTTGCCCCTTTTTTTCTCCATAATCTCACATTTTTACCCAAGGATAAGTATTTTCTGGTAATAAGAAAGAACGCTCTTTAAAAATAAAGATAATAGACCGCCATCTCCTAATGAGTGACGGTCTTACTAAGTCTCATTTCTGTTAGAAATAATATTGTATTCTAGTTCTTAAGATCGTTTTTGTTTTGCTGCAGCTTTTGCTAGTCCATCAATCCATTCTTGGTGACCGTTAATCAATGGGTTTGGCTTTGTTTCCGCCAGCTTTTTAGCTATTTTTCCATTTTGTGTTTCTTGAGTAAGAATACGTATACGTCCTTCAGGTAGGTCTTCTAACAGCCAAGCATGGTGAACATGTAACGCATCATCTTCTGTTAAGCCTTCCTCCCAACCATGCCAAGCTAATCGTGCGGGTTTGTCATTAGTAGGTGGCTCATACTCCACTACCTCAGCCTCAAAAGGGAAGCCGAAAGTATTGAATCGGAAGTGAGCACTTTGGCTTAATTCAGGTCCCGTAACGTTGTAGAATCTAATCGTGTCAACATTACTGTAGTATAACTCCCATTTTGAAGTATCATTAAGGTAATCCCAAACCTCTGCAGCTGATAGATTAGCTACGATGATTTCGTTGGAAGCAAAGTTATCAGTCATTCCTGGTAGGTATCCTTTAGGCCAAATAATTTCATTCATTATTAACACCCTTTCATTTTATCTAAATTTAGTTTGTTTTTGTTACTTGAATGTTATCAGGTAAGATTGTTCAAACAAACATATTTTCAATCAAATTTTTTTGATTTTTAATAAAGTTTCATAACTTTTTAATGGTTCCATACATTTAATTACATCATTTTTTGGTGAATTTACGATTGTAAATACCTTAAAAGTTTTCATTCGTTCAGCTCGAAATGGGAGTAAATTGGTTTTGATCCTAAATTCTCAATAGCAGTACTACCAATATGCTCAATTTGTATTAATTTTTCACCTAAAACATTTCTTATTTTTATTTCTTCTTGTTTAAATTCCAATGCCCATTGCTTCGAGTGATTTTCAATAGCTACTTTTCCATCCATTTGGTTCTCTTCAAATATTCTAGGTCTCTTTTTCAACTAATGCACCCAATTAGTTGAATAAAATTTAAGAGTTATTCAATAAACTATTTAATTTATCCAATGCTTCACTCACTTCTTTTCTTAGTTGTTGTTCGGATATTTCAAAAGCAGTTTCTTGTCCAGGAAGACATTCGTGCCAATAACAATCTACTGCTTCAAAAACTAAAACTCCGTTTAAGATTTCGAATAGCGTGTTATCCATTCTTTCCGTCTCATTTTTAAATGTTTTGAGATACTCACGTTCAAAATCCTCAACAGTAATTACTTGATCTATAAAATCTTTCATTAACTTTTTATACTTATAAGCAAACATTTCTTTACCTCTTTTATGGATTTACTTTCAATCCATTCTAATGATATTCCTTCTTCAAGTAGTTGAGTAGAAGAGAACC